>JAITWL010000318.1 GCA_031285285.1 Deferribacteraceae bacterium
ATCATGTCGGGCGCTGGAGAGATTGTCCAACGCGACACTTTCGACACCCCAGCTGACTATGATAGCTTTATGAAAATTCTGCGCAGGCAGGTCGATCTCAATCCTGTGGAGGCTGTGCAGATTTCGCTGCCTGGCATCTATGATGAAGAGGCCGATCGCTCCGTATTTATCACCAATATTCCATTCCTCACAGATAAGCAAATAGTGAAAGATATGGAAACCACGCTACCTATCTTCATTGCAAACGATGCAGATATAGCAGGGCTAGGCGAATACGCGAGGGGCTTTGACACTCCGCCGAATTCTATGATACTTTTGACGCTAGGCACAGGCGTTGGAAGCTGTGTGGTGCTGAATGATCAGCCGATCATGGGTACAGAGATCGGTCATATGACGCTAGTGGCCGAGGGGCGCAGTTGCAATTGCGGAAAGAAAGGCTGCATGGAGAAATATTGCTCAGCATCGGCAATAATAGCTGACTATATTGAAGGCTCTGGCGATACCGAGGCGCAAAGCGTGCGCTATGTAGCGGAGAAGGCGCGCGAGGACGATTTTGCAGCCTATGGTGCATTTGAATTTTTCGCCCTGCACATGGCGCACACAATAGTGTCGCTGGTGAATATTTTCAATATCACCACAATTAGGATCGGTGGCGGCATCAGCGAGCTGGCGGATCTATACTTCCCATCAATGATGACAATGGTTGATGAAATGATATTTCCCGCAGCTAAAGACAAAACAGATATCCAAGTGGCAAAGCTCAAGAATGACGCGGCTTTCTATGGTGGGCTGGATTGGATTAGGCGAAAATTAAAGTAGTTTGGCGCGTTGCAACAGATTTTAATTATTGACGAGTATTAACATTACAGCTACACTTTCAAATAGGATGTGAAGCCATGAAACGTCTATTATTGATAGTAACTTTGTTAATTTTTGCAGGTTGCGTTACTGGGCAGCAGGCGAGGGATATGCTGGAAGGGATGCGTGATCGTGGATCCGTCGCGCCCACAAGTGAAGAGATTGCGGCAGGCTTGAAAGAAGCGCTAAAAGTAGGCTCCACAGATGCTGCTGGCTTGCTTTCTGCTGCTGGCGGCTATTATCTAAATGATGCCTATAAAATACTATTGCCGCCTGATGGTGAAAAAATAGTGACAAATATCGCTAAAATCCCTGGCGGGCAAAAGATGGTGGATGATGTGATCTTGCGCATTAACACTGCCGCAGAGAATGCAGCCTCTACAGCCGCGCCAATTTTTGTAGATGCAATCACTGAGATGACTATTGCTGATGCCTTAGGCATATTGAAAGGCGGGGATGATGCCGCCACACAGTATCTATACCAAAGCACCAGCGCTAAGCTGAAAGAAACCTATCGCCCATATCTGAAAGCTGCGCTTGATAAGCCTTTAGTAGCTGGCATATCAGCCACACAATCGTGGGATGTGCTCACATCAAGCTATAATAAAGTGGCCTCATCAATAGTAGGCAAAGTCGCAGGGATGAGCACTGTCGATAGCGACTTGGAAGATTATGTGCTAGATAAAGCGATAGCAGGCATGTTTGGCGAGCTAGCAGAGCAAGAGAAGGAAATTAGAGCCGATCCACTGCAATATGCCTCTGACATTATCAAAAAGGTGTTTAGCTATGCAAAAACAGTGCGCGAGTAGAGCTAGTGACAACATAAATTTAATATGCTCGCCCCAGCTCCACTTTATTTTTGCTTGCTCGCTGTTTCCATCTGTTACGCGTTGTTAGCGAATACAAGAAGCGCGGTATGCTAGGGTTTATAAATATATCTTTAGTGTCACGCTTGTGTGTTTCAAAGCTATATTTGCTTTTCACAGCTGCAATGCGTTTTGCAAATGGCACCAGTGCTTTTAGGCAGGTAGAGGGCACTTTATCTGAGCTATTTAGCACATGACAGCCGCCCAAGCCTATTGCGCCGCCCCAGCTGGCACCATTGCGGAGCGCCCAATTGCGCACAATAGCTATTGCATTTTTACAGCGTGCCGCCTCATAAAGCGATGAATTTGCAATGACATACACCACTGGCCCAACATTGCCCTTCTTGCAATAAATCTCCATATCAGCCATCAGTTGCATAACGTGCGTTGGCACAGCGCCTGAGCGCAGCGGGAAAACCAACACCAAAACATCTGCTAACACATTATCATAGCGGCCGACATAGTTCATCGCTACAATCTTGCTCGCTTCGGCTTTGCCACGCAAGAGCATCATTAGATTATTTGCAATTAGCTCTGTTGCACCTTTTTCGGATCTGGGACTACCACTAATGATAGTTACTCTCATATTAATTTACTCCTTAAAGCCCCTAGAGGGGGTTTGGGGTTGTCAGCAGACGAGCGAAGCGACTGAATGCTGGAGCGGCATAAGGTTGCAAACCTGAGATTTATTATATTGGCACCCCATAATGTTCATTTGCTTCATGTTCAGTCTTAAAAAAGTTCACAACACAGCCACGCGCATGAAAGATAGCTGCACTACTATTAGCGACATCCTTGGCGGTGCGCTCTTCGGCTTTGGTGATGTTGTTGCCATAAAAATTGACTGTAAGTGTAAATGTGTGTGGATAGCGTTTTCGGTAATACATTTCGCCATCTATTGTAGTGATAAATGGGTGTAAGTATCCGATGCTGCGATCTAGCACATTTTGCACAGCTGGGCTATAGCCGCCCCAGAAACACTTGCTGATGATATGCAGCTCATGAGAGCGCGATATCTTTGTTGCCACAAGTGTGTAGATATCCCTTTTGATGCATCTGCCAGGTGTTTTCACCCAGCACGCAAAGCAGCTATTGCAAGGCAAAAGCTCCTTTTGGCACGCCACCGACTCAAAAATAGACAACGGCGTCAAATAAGAATCATAGATAAGTAGTCGTAAGCTATCCATATCAACACCACTCCCTTCCTAAAGAGTTTTTTGGTGTTGTTACTTCAAATAACAATCAACACCTATATCATTGCTCCATCGGCACGTCCTGTGCCGAGCTCCGCACACGCGGCTTTATCCGTGGCGCCACAATTAAGCCTGCGGGCTATGCGCCGCCTGTGGTACGCCCGCTACGGCATTCAGTCGCTTCGCTCGTCTGCCGTCTTCTTGCCCACATCCTGTGGGCGCACATAATCTTGAATGCCAATTAATGTTACTATTTAACTAATTCTTTAATCCTAATCCCCATTTCGTCGCCATCAACCACGATTTCGCCTTTAGCGATCACTTTATTATTTGCCACTAATTCTACAAGATCATCTGTGTGTTGCCGCATCATAACAATAGTGCCAGACTCAAATTGATAAATGTCTTTTAATGACATTTCTCTAGAACCCATTCTTACACTTAAATGCACATTAATATCAAGTATATTAATATTCTTAGTTTCAATGCTACTATCTATTTCCATATATACCTCATTTTGCGTCAGTTTATTTTTTAATATAATTTTTTCGCCTTCAAT
>JAITWL010000029.1 GCA_031285285.1 Deferribacteraceae bacterium
AGATCCTCCATACCCTTGCGCGCCTTGCCGAAAAGAACATCGAATCGATGCAATTTATTAACCCAACAGGCGTTGTGGCCGAATTCGAGCGACATATCCTCCAAGAGATGGATTATAACCACGAACGGCGCAACCTTGAGCGCTTTCGCAAGCTCTATGGCAAGGATGATGGCCTCTATATCCCTCGTTCATATCAGGATTTATCGGCAAAACGCGTCTTCACGATGGAATTTATCAATGGGGTCAAGGTTTCTCGCATAGCTGATGAAAATATGCAAGAATATGATAGGGCTTTGATAGCTAAGCGTGGCGCGCAGTCACTATTAGAGCAGGTATTTATCTGTGGATATTTTCATGCTGATCCACATCCTGGCAATATTATGATAATGGATGGCAATAGGGTCTGCTTTGTGGATTTTGGCATGATGGGGTCTATCATGCCAGCCCAGCAAGATGCGCTTGGATCAATGCTATTGGCCATCAAACGCCGCGATAGCGCCACGGCCACTGCTTTGCTGCTTGATATCACAGGCGCGCCAGATCATCCACAAGCGCCTGAGATTGAATACGAAGTGCAAACGCTGATTGACACATATATTGATGTGCCGCTTGATGATCTCAATGTGGCTGAGGCTGTCAGCCATATGATAGGGCTGATATATAAGTTTCAGCTGCGTTTCCCGACTAACCTTACGCTGATGTGCAAGGCCATCGCAATGATAGAGGCTGTCGGCCGCCAGCTCGATCCGCAGTTTCAGCTTAGCGAGATGATCAATTGCTTCGCCCCCAAGATTACTATGCATAGGCTCAGCCCTAAGCTTTTGGCCGCTGATATCTACACCACAGCGATGCACTATAAGCGCCTATTTATGGTGCTGCCGCGGGATATACGCTCAGTGCTGCGGCAGATGAAGAATGGCCAGCTCAAGCTGGAGATAGAACATAAGGGCTTGGAGCCGCTGCGCACCACGCTGGACGCGCTAAGCTATCGCATGACATTCGGCATTGTGCTGGCAGCGCTAATCATAGGCTCATCAATCATGGTGAATATTGAGACAGAAGGCATTATGCACACCCTAGGCCTCGTAGGCTATAGCATCGGCGGTATTATATCGGCTGTGCTATTGATTATTGTGATGGTGCGTACGTTTCGGAAGTGAATGGCGTTGACTCTTATAACAAGAACCAACGCCCAAAATAAACTTTTTACAGCGCCTGCTTCATCTCTTTCACATATTCATACAGCTTTTCGCCTGCTTCACGGCCATATTTCTCAATAATCTTCACTATTGCGCTGCCTACTATCACGCCATCCGCCTGCTTAGCCATAGCTGCAGCCTGTTCAGGTGTGTGTATACCAAAGCCCACCGCTGCTGGCACGTTTGTGCTTGCTTTTACTTCGGCTAACAGCTCATTTAGATTATCGCTGAATCCGCTACGCACGCCTGTAACACCTTTTGAAGATACCACATATACAAATCCTGTTGCATCAGTGGCTATCTGCTTTATGCGCGCTGAATCCGATGTTGGCGCTACCATTGAGATAAGGTCGACTCCAGAAACACTAGCATACTGGCGTACTTCGGCGCTTTCCTCAAATGGCAAATCCGCTATGATGATGCCATCAACCCCAACAGTGGCGCAGCGCTTGAAGAAAGCCTCATAGCCATAGTTAAATATAGGATTTAGATAGCCCATGAATAGCAATGGTATCTCTGTTTTCTGGCGCAAGCGGCTTACTAGCTGGAATAAACCTTCGAGAGTAGTCCCAGCAGCCAATGCTCGCACGCTGGCGCTTTGGATCACTGGGCCTTCGGCTATCGGATCAGAAAATGGGATACCAATCTCTATCACATCCGCGCCAGCTTTGACGATTTGCATCACAAATTCCTCAGTTGCTGCGATATCAGGGTCTCCACCTGTCAGGAAGGCCACGAAAGCTTTATCTTTAAATGCATTTGCTATCCTACTCATGTAAATCTTCTCCCCTGTAGCGAGCTATGGCCGCCACGTCTTTATCACCGCGCCCCGAGATGCACACTATGATGCTTTCTTCGGGTGAAAGCTGGCCTGCAAGCTTGATTGCATGGGCTATCGCATGGGCGCTCTCTATCGCACAGATGATGCCCTCAGTCTTCGCCAAATATTCAAAAGCTTGCACGGCCTCTTCATCGGTCACTGGCACATACTTTGCCCTGCCAGAATCATGCAGAAAGGCATGCTCTGGGCCTATCCCTGGGTAGTCGAGCCCCGCAGATATAGAATAGACAGGCGCTATCTGCCCATCACTATCTTGACAGAATAGCGATTTCATGCCATGAAATACACCCAAGCGACCAGTAGCTACTGTGGCCGCAGTTTCTGCCGTATCCACGCCGCGTCCTGCTGCCTCACAGCCGATTAGCTGCACGGATGCATCGGGGATGAAATTATAGAACGTACCTATAGCGTTGCTACCGCCGCCCACACAGGCTATCACTACTGATGGAAGCTTACCTTCCTTCTCTAATATCTGCTGGCGGGCTTCTTTGCTGATGATAGCCTGAAAATCACGCACCATCATCGGGAAAGGGTGTGGCCCCATCACAGAGCCTAGCACATAGTGGGTGTCTTCCATGCGATTCGCCCATTCGCGCATAGTTTCATTTACAGCATCTTTTAGCACCATACTGCCAGAGGTCACAGCGTGCACAGTAGTGCCTAAAAGCTTCATACGGTATACATTCAAGAGCTGGCGCTCCATGTCTTCTTTGCCCATAAATACTTCGCATTCCAAGCCCAAGAGCGCAGCTGCTGTGGCAGTGGCTACCCCGTGCTGACCTGCACCAGTTTCCGCGATGACGCGCGTCTTACCCATCTTCTTTGCCAGAAGCGCCTGTCCAAGCACGTTATTGATCTTGTGAGAGCCAGTGTGGTTCAAGTCTTCTCGCTTGAGATAAACCTTTGCCCCACCTAGATCTTTGCTCATTTTTTCAGCAAAATATAGCAGCGATGGCCGCCCTGCATATTCATTTAGCAGTGTAGTCAGCTCTTTCTGAAAGTCTGCATCATTTTTATAGCGTTCATACTCAGCTTCCAGCCGCACAATCTCGCCCATCAGGATCTCTGGTATATAGCAGCCGCCAAAATCCCCAAAGCGACCATTAGTATTGGTATTCACTCTATCCCCCTTACCGCCCGCACGAGGGCGCACATTTTATTTGAATCTTTCAATCCGTTTGTCTCTGCTCCGCTGCTGACATCAACTGCAAAGATATCAAGCGCTGCCGCCTTGGCTATGTTATCTAAATTGATGCCGCCAGCCAAGAATATTGGTTTGTCTATCATTAAGATGGGCAGCGTATCCCAATCGAAGCTTTCGCCTGTGCCGCCAGCACCATTATCACAAAGCAAATAGTCGGCAGCCGTGTATAATGCTATGCCTGTAGGGTTATCCATGTTTATAGCCTTGATCACTTCGCAGCCTGTGCTTGCTTTCAAGCGGATTATGTCTTCATTGCTTTCGCTGCCATGCAGCTGGATTATGCTGATGCAGCCTCTTTTGCAGGCTTCTTCTATCTCAGCATCTGCGGCATTCACAAACACGCCCACGCTGCGGATTCCCGCATCTAACTTCGCACGTAGATGTTCGGCTGTGGCAATATCCACTTGGCGGCTACTCTTAGCAAATACAAAGCCCACATAATCTGGCTTGGCAGCATTTGCATAATAGGCATCTTCTTCGCGAAAAAGTCCACATATCTTGATTTTCATAAGCCTTTCAGCTCCGACAGTGCAGCCTTTCTATCGGCTGATCTCATCAATGTTTCGCCTATCAGCACAGCGTTGACGCCTGCATTTTCAAGCTTAATTATATCCTGCCGTGTGCGGATGCCGCTTTCAGAGACGAATAGCCTATCTTGCGGCACAAGCTTTCTAAGGCTGATGCTGGTTTCAAAGTTCACTTTAAAGCTTTTAAGATCACGATTGTTAACTCCTATTATATGGGCATCTGCGGCCAACGCCATATGCACTTCTTCGGCTGTGTGCGCTTCTACCAAAGCAGAAAGCCCCAAAGAATGCGCCAGCTCGATATATTCACCCACTTTCTCCCCCAATAATGCGCATATCAGCAGCACTGCGCCTGCGCCCAAGCTGCGCGCTTCGTATACTTGATAGGGATCGATGATAAAATCCTTGCGGAGGGTGGGAATCTGCACGGCTGCTGAGATTTCTTTCAGATAGAGCGGGCTTCCCATAAAATATTCAGGCTCAGTAAGCACTGAGATTGCAGCTGCGCCAGCTTTTTCATAATCTTTGGCAATACGCAGATAGTCAAAATTTTCTTCCAACACGCCAATTGTTGGGCTTGCTTTTTTTGCCTCGCAGATAAAAGACATGCCAGATGCCGCTAGCGCTTTTTCAAATGGAAAGCCAATGTCAACACCAGAATCAAGCCTGCGGGCTGCGCTAAGCGCCAAGGCTTCTTTGCGGACAGTTTCCAAAGTAACAGCTTCTTTTTGTGCTTCAATGCGCTTTTTGCTGGCAGCAGCAATAGTATCAAGTATAGTCATAAAACCTCCGTTGAGAGCGTAATAAATCTCTCTAATTGTGCCATAGCTTCGCCGCTTTCGATAGTTTTATCAGCTAGCTGCATGGCCTCATTCATGCTCAGATCTGGCTTGGCTATGTATATAGCCGCAGCAGAGTTTAGCAACACCGCATCTCTTTTAGCTCCGCGCTCGCCAGAAAAGATAGTGCGAATAATGGCAGCATTTTCCGCTGGTTCACCGCCCACAAGCTCTTCTTTAGCACAGCGCTTGAGGCCAAATTGCTCTGGAGTTAGCGTGTATGAATTAAACCAACCGTTGCGCAGCTCACAGACCGTTGTGGGCGCGCTCATGGAGATTTCATCAAGCCCATCTTGCCCATGCACCACAAGGGCATTTTGCACGCCTAAGTTGCGCAACACTCTGGCCATTGGCTCTACGAGCTCATCTTCATACACACCCATCAGCTCCATATTTGCGCCAGCAGGGCTAATCAAAGGACCAAGTATATTGAAAACTGTCGGTATACCCAGCTCAAGGCGCACAGGAGTCACGTATTTCATAGATAAATGGTAGTTTTGAGCATGGAGAAAGCAGAGATTGATGTCTTTCAGCAGCTTGAGGCTTTTTTCTGGCTCTAAATCAATATTCACGCCAAGTGCATCAAGCACATCGGCTGCGCCACATTTGCTAGTGCGCGCGCGGCTGCCATGCTTGGCTACAGGTATGCCTGCTGCCGAGACCACCAGAGCGGCAGTGGTCGAAATATTGAAAGAGTTTGATTTATCGCCGCCAGTGCCAACGATTTCCAATACATTCATATCATGCAGCAGCCGCACACAATGCTTGCGCATGCCTGCCGCAAAGGCGGTCAGTTCGTCGATAGTCTCGCCCTTCATAGCCATAGCTGTGAGAAAGGCTGCCATTTGTATCTGACTGGCAGAGCCGCTCATTATATCATCCATAACAGCACAGGCCATGTCATAGCTGAGATTTTGGCGGGCTGCCGCGATCTTGATAGCTTCTTTAATCATAATGTATCTCTAAAAAAATTAAAAAATGAATACAAAAACGCCTTCATAAATAAGGAGTTTAGGAAATAAGACAAATTAAGAAAATGCGAGCGCAAAGGCTCTATAAAAAGATATTACTGGGCGGACGCCCACCAACGCCATGCAAAAATAGAAAAATTGTAAGAAGCGGTAAAGATAAATCTATCCATATGACATTGATATAGTGTGTTAGGGTAAATGTCAAGTGATTAATTTGATCGCAGCTAATGCTATAAATTGTAATAAATGATGTCCCTATCCTCCGTCTATGTTATAAAAGGTTTAATGAGACCAATACACAAAAGGAGTAAGGGACAAATGAATACTACCAAAGAACGTAAGGAATTAACAGCGAAAGATCGAGCAGATCTAGAATTTGGTCTTAAATGCAAGACCAGCATATCTT
>JAITWL010000089.1 GCA_031285285.1 Deferribacteraceae bacterium
GGGCTGATATACACTAATAAAGAGTCTGTTTCGCTAGGTCTAGTAGTCACCACGGCTGAGCTGACTAGGGCAGAGAAGTCGATACATGAGATGCTAGAGCAATTCAAGGCGCATCCAGCTGTGCAGCCGCTGATCAAGGGCGGCAAGCTGCTGGAATACTCTGGACACATGGTGGCTGAGGGTGGCTACGACATGATCCCAACATTATATGATAATGGCATAGTAGCAATAGGCGATGCTGCTCATCTTGTGATAAATGTGGGCTACACAGTGCGCGGCATGGATTTGGCTATTGAATCGGCAGTGGCAGCAGCGCAAGCGATAGTGGAAGCCAAAGCCAAGGCTGATTTCTCGGCGACAACACTCGCAAAATATAAGCAGCTGCTTGATGATAGCTTTGTGATGCGCGATATGAAGCATTTTAGCAAGTTTCCACATTTTATGGAAAATCATAGAATATTCAACGAGTATCCAGCATTGGCAGAAGAGCTGCTTGCCTCAATATTTGTGGTGGATGGCGGCGAACCTGTGTCTATAATAAAGAAACTGATGGCGCCTATGAAGCGCGTTGGGCTGCTGAATGTCGCCAAGGATGCGTGGAAAGGGATGCGAGCGCTATAGAGACTATCGCTAAATAGATAATATAAGCATACGTCATTGCCAACATTACATTTGCAATGACGTATCCACTAATGTAAGCTTTTACGCCTTATTAAATAGCCATCTTACTATGTAATAATCCTTTCCTGCTTCAAAATAAGCCACTTTATTTTTTGCTGAGATCAAAAATAGCTTGTTATCAAGCATCGACAGCTTATAATAATTAGTGCCTGATAGTATCGCATCGCCAATTTTGGCTTTTCCTGCTGAGTATTTTTCTGCGATGATGTAATCGCCTGCCTGCACCACATCTTGAATATCTTCATGTATTTCAAATACTATCAGATCATCCACCACCGCATCTTTTGTGAAAAGCGAAGAAACCTTTAAAAAATCATGTGGTTTTGTTGCATTAGTTTTCACCACAGGCACGGTTAGCACATAGCCTGCCATCTCTTGCTCTTCGTTTGTAGCCTCATGCAGCGCCCCACTTACAAAATAATTCAAATCAACATGCAAATATTTTGCCATTATTGCAAGTAGCTCAAGATCTGGTTCTCGCTTTTCTGATAAATAATTTGACAACCTTGATGGCGAAATACCAGCATGCTCTGCAAGCTTGATCTGCTTGGTATTAGTAGATTTCAGCAGTTCTTTCAACTTTCTTCCGATCATAAAACCCCTCACTAGTCCTATTTTTAAATGCTTTTAGTGCTTGCATTTTCTCTAAATAATTAGTAATTATAAACAAGGCGACAATACACAATTAGATAATTGCTAAATTATCTCCATTGTGATTTTAGACTTTAGCTACAAAATATGGAAGGATTATTTTTATTATGTCTAAAAACTTATCAAAAGTCAAACAGTCCACAAAACCAGCAAACAGTGCAACAGAAGGGAAGCGTCTGAAATATGTGCGCGAGCTTCTAAAACTCAGCCTCACAGATTTTGCCAGACCGCTAGGCAAACACCTAAGCGCCGTTCAAAAATGGGAGGCAAGCGATCGCAAGCTTGATAAGTCAAACTTGCTGCTCTTGGAGAAGATTTGGTCAATCAACCCCGATTTTATACAATCGGGTAGTGGGGATCCATTTCTTCAAACAGATGCCGATCCAACCTCATGGCTTGTATATGATATCATAGGCAAGTCATATGCTGATTATCTTAATCTAAGGGAACTCACGCCGATAGATACTCTTAGCCATGAGCTAAGCAAGCATCTTACCAGCCTATTGTTTATAAGAGTCAATACGAACAAGGTTCCCGGCATTATCAAAGATGATATAGTGGGCATAAAGCTAGATGGAGAAGCATTTAACCAAAGCAATACAGCAGAAGGGCACTATCTAGCAGTGATTGATGACCGCATAGTGCTAACATACCTATGTTTCCTAGATGGAAATATAATATTAGCGGAAAATTACCTGCGATCAGATATTAAGCTAAAATTAACGCTTATAAAGCCTGAACAAATATCAATCTTAGGCCGCATTGCTACGCTCAGGCGACCTTGAGCAATTTGAGTGATAATTTGGGTAATTTGTAGTTGATTTATTCATGTTATTTCGATAGTATTGTCGCTTCGTGTGATTGATATATGGAGCGGAATAATTCGTGGGTATTGCAAAGCACATCCTTGTGATTTTCTTGATCTGCACATCACTGGCTAGCGCAGAGGGTTGGCAATTTGATTTTATCCTTGAAAATGATGCTATCTTTATAGAAAGCATAAATCACGATCGTTATTACACTAATGGCGTGCAAATGAAGCTGAAAAGTCCCGAGCTGTATGAGTTTACGCTTGGGCAGCTTTTTTTCACGCCTGATAATCAAAAAACGACACTTCTGCAAGCGCAAGACCGCCCTTATGCTGGTTGGCTCTTTGTAAGCGCAGCTAAAAATACTCTCCATGATAGCTTTATGCGACATATGCAGCTGACAGTAGGCGTGATTGGCGAATCTGCGCTAGGCGAGCAAATGCAGAATGGCTATCACTCTATATCTGGCAATAATAGATCAAACGGCTGGGATAATCAGCTGCCAAATGAGCCTGCTGTTATGCTATCAGCTAGCCAAGTGTGGGCGCTGAATCAAGATGCATCAAGCAATAATTTTAGCTGGAATCTGCTGCCATACGCTGGTGCACATCTTGGTAGCCCATACACCGCCGCCGAGATAGGCGCAGAGCTGCGCTTGGGCTATCGCATGCCTAAAGACTACACCATCTCTGGCATTAGCTTTATATCAGGGGTCACAGCCGCTACCAATACCAATCACGAGCATTTTTATGGCTATTTATTCGCAGGTGTCGATAGCTCCGCCATGCTATGGAATACTTTTCTTGATGGTAGCGTATTCCGCGACAGCCACAGTATAGATAATAAGCCAGTGGTGACAAAGCTCACAGCGGGCTTTGTATTCAATATTAGACGAGCAAAAATCACATATACACAAGTCTATCAAACAAAAGAGTTCTATGGACAATTGAAAAACCATATTTATGGCTCTGTTCAGATAGGTTACTTGTTTTAAAAGTAAGGGAAGCAATAAGCAATGTTTAAAAAGTTTTGTGTCCTTGTAATCCTTGTGTTTTCAGCAGTTCATGCTTATGCTGAGACTGATACCTTTGTTGCCACAGATGAGCCGCTTTCGGGCTATCTTGTGCCAGAATTGATTGACCCTAATGTTTACGCACGGCCATATTCATTTTGGGATAATGAGGTGGATAGCTCGCAGCTTACACGCAATACGCTCGTGCTCTTTGGCGCTGGTATAGGCGCTATGGGCATACTATACCTGATGCCATCAAGCTTTACCAATTGGGAAGATAGCGACGAATCGCCAGGCGAAAAATGGTGGAACAACGTAAAAGATGGCCCTGTATGGGATAAAGATGATTTTTTCCTTAACTATGTCACCCATCCATATTCTGGCGCAATATACTACATGGCAGCACGTTCCACAGGTGTAAGTGCGCCTTATTCCTTTCTGTATGCTGCCTTGCTATCAACAGTATGGTGGGAATATGGCATAGAAGCTTTTGCGGAAGTGCCATCCAAGCAAGACTTAATCGTGACGCCTGTTGCAGGCGCTATACTGGGCGAGGGCTTCTACGCACTGAAGCGCTACATAGTCGCAAATGACTATGAGCTATTATATTCAAGCATATTAGGCCATATCGTGGCGATGATGATAGACCCCATCACAGAAATCTTCGGCGGAGGCAGCCGCATAGAGAATGCAGCTATGCTGATACACCCAA
>JAITWL010000213.1 GCA_031285285.1 Deferribacteraceae bacterium
GTTGTGAATGAGGCGCTGCCCAATGCCAAATTTGTTGTGGAATTGCCGAATAACCATGTTATCACGGCACATCTTTCAGGAAAGATGCGAATGAATTTTATTCGTATTTTGCCCGGAGATAAGGTGACGGTGGAGCTTTCGCCGTACGATTTGACCCGTGGACGGATCACTTATCGGCATAAGTAAAACTGGAAGGACAACTCTTCCAAACTCATGGAGTGTATTATGAAAGTAAGAGCTAGTGTTAAGCCGATTTGCACAAAATGCAAGATCGTCAAACGCAAAGGCGTGGTTCGCGTAATCTGCGAAAACCCACGTCATAAGCAAAGACAAGGCTAAGGGAGGCAGTTAGTGGCACGAGTAGCCGGTGTTGACATACCGAATAACAAAAAAGTAGAAATAGGCCTGACATATATCTTTGGTATAGGCCGTGCAACAGCAAGAAAAATTCTTGAAGAAACAAATATTTCGCCGCTCAAACGTGTTGGCGAGCTGACAGAGCAGGAAATATCTGATATCCGCAAATTTCTTGATACATCTGTGAAAACAGAAGGCGATCTCCGCAAAGAGATTGGTCTCAATATCAAGCGCCTTATGGAAATCAACTGCTACAGAGGCAGCCGTCATAAGAGCAACCTGCCCTGCCGTGGCCAGAAGACGCGTTCAAACGCCCGCACTCGCAGAGGCTTAGCTGGCAAACGCGGTATTAAGAAGAAGTAAGCATTGGGATGTACTACTAGAGCACAAGCATTGCGATTCGCAGGATAGATAAGGCCGCGAAGCGGATAGTGTTCGAGGATGGTAACTCCTTAAAGCCCCTGAGTGCAGGGGTTTGTGAGCGCAGCGAACCCGCATGATAAATGGATCGTGGCAATGGCTGGCAACGCCAGCCACGGAGTGTAAGCGGAGCGGGCTTTGCCCGTCGGAGCGACAGCGGAGTGCAGGTGCGTACCGCAGCTTGGTTCATCCAAGCGAGGATAAAGCACCTATGGTGTGTGCATCCAACAAACGAACTTAGGAGAATAACTATAATGGCAAGTCCAAGACGTGGTGGCGGAAAGAAAGAAAAAAAGAGCGTTCCTAGAGGGATTGCTCATATCAACGCCTCTTTTAACAACACACATATAACCTTTTCAGATATGAAAGGGAACGTGATCTGCTGGGGCACTGGCGGCACACAGAGTTTTAAAAACTCACGTAAATCTACCCCATTTGCTGCACAGCTGGCTGCTGAAGCCGCTGCAAAAAAAGCAATGGATGCAGGCATGCGTGAAGTGGAAGTGAGCCTTAAAGGGCCAGGCGCAGGCCGTGAAAGCGCAATCCGCGCTATACAAGCAGCAGGGATACAAGTCACCCTAATTCGTGACATCACTCCCGTGCCGCATAACGGCTGCCGCCCTCGTAAAAAGAGAAGAATCTAAGTCAGAGTTTTTTTATAACTCTTGGCTTAGCGTGTAAACTTGATGATGGAATATTAATTTATGGTATTCCTTGTCATTGCGAGCATAGCGCGGCAATCCAGACCTCAGGCCGATCGTTAATTTAGGAATGCTGGATTGCTTCACAAAGCCTCGCAATGACGTGGATGGGCAAAAGCCCAACATAATTTAGGCATATTCATCAAGGAAGAAGCGTATACATATTATCCATTCATTGGAGGAACAAATTGGCTAGATACACAGGCCCAAGCTGCAAGCTTTGCAGACGGGAAAACATGAAGCTCTACCTCAAGGGAGAGCGCTGCTACAAAGAAAAATGCAGCTTTGAGAAAAGACCAAACCAAGCTCCTGGCCAGCATGGCAAGCAGCAGAAGAAAATCTCTGACTATGGCGTGCAGCTGCGTGAGAAGCAGAAGGTTAAGCGTCTTTATGGCGTACTGGAAGCCCAGTTTCGTCGTTATTTTGATATCGCTACACGTGCCACAGGCATCACAGGTGAAATCCTTATTCAGATTCTGGAGCGTCGCCTTGATAATGTGATTTATCGCGCTGGCTTTGCAGGCTCTCGCAAGGAAGCCCGCCAGATCGTGCGCCACAACCACGTCACAGTGGATGGCCGCAAGGTGAATATCCCTTCTTTCAGCGTGAAGCCAAATCAAGTGGTACGCATTGTGGAAGCCAGCAGGAAGATCCCGAGGATTGTAGACTCTGTGGAAACAGCTGATGGCAGAGGCATTGCCGAGTGGCTCAGCGTGAATAAGCAGGCTTTTGAAGCAACGGTGAGCCGTTTGCCAGAAAGATCAGACGTGAATTATGAAATTCAGGAATCTCTGATAGTTGAACTTTACTCTAAGTAATCTAAACTATAACAAAGCCGAGCAAAACGCTTGACTGGGGAACGATTAATGATAATAATGAACTTTAAAAGCCTGAAGAAACCGAAATCTGTAGAAACAGTTGGTGAGATGACTGAGCGCCACGGCACTTTTGTTGCTGAGCCACTGCAAAAAGGTTTCGGAATCACAGTGGGCAACGCCCTTCGTAGGGTGCTTCTTTCCTCTATTGAGGGCACTGCGATAGTCGGTTTCAAGATGAATGGCGTGACTAATGAATTCGCCACCGTTGCAGGCGTGGCCGAAGATGTGGTCAATATAGTGTTGAACCTCAAGATGGTGGAGCTAGCTTCGCACTCTTGGGAGCAGCGCCGTGTATACATCAAGAAAAAAGGCCCTGGCGCTGTGACTGCGGGCGATATCACTGGCGACACCACTGTCGAAGTGCTCAACCCTGATCAGCACATCCTGACTATCACTGGCGAAGATACAGAAGTGTATATGGAATTTTATGTAGAGCGTGGCATTGGCTACCTGCCTTCGGAAGAAATGGAAGGCAAATTTGATGACGTGGAAATCATCCCTGTGGATGCGATATTCACACCTATCAAAAAGGTCAGCTACACTGTTGATAACGCTCGCGTAGGCCAGAGCACCGACTATGATAAGCTGCTCCTCGAAGTGGACACTGATGGCTCTATCCGCCCAGAAGATGCTGTGGCTTTTGCTGCAAAGATCATCAAGGATTACATCACGATGTTTATCACATTTGATGAGCCATCAGAAGAAGAAGTGGTGGAAACGCCAAAAAATAACGAATATATCCTCGAAATGTTGGATAAGAGCATCGAAGAGCTTGAGCTTTCAGTGCGTGCTTACAATTGCTTGAAAAACGCAAGTATCAAAACACTTTGCGAGCTTTGCAGCAAGACAGACGCAGAAATGCTGAAAACTAAGAACTTTGGCCGCAAATCCCTTGAGGAGATCAAGAAAGTGCTTTCTGAGCTTGGGCTTAGCCTTGGGATGGATCCCGCAAGCCTCGGCTATAAGAATGAAGGAGAATAAGAAATGCGTCACGGCAAAAGCGGTAAAACACTGGGGATGGGAACTCCCCAAAGAGTAGCGGCGCTTCGTAATATGGCAATATCGTTAGTAGAGCACGGAAGGATCGAGACAACTCTCCTGCGTGCCAAGGCTTTACGCGTATTCATAGAGCCCCTTATCACGGCAGGTAAGAAAGATGACCTTTCTTCACGCCGTTATGTCCTCCGCAGGCTGCCTAATAAAGCTTGCGTGAAACGTATATTTGCAGATGTAAGCCCTGTATTTGCAGCGCGCCCTGGCGGCTACACCCGCATAGTGCGCACTGGCCAACGACAAGGCGATAATGCATCTATGGCAATCATCGAATTTGTAGACGAAATTAAGTCTGCAAAAGCTGAATAGGGGGTACTAAATGCTGGCAGTGATAAAAACTGGTGGTAAGCAATATAAAGTGGAAGAAGGCAGCATCGTGGATGTGGAGCTTCTGGACGCTGAGGACGGCGCGAAATACACATTTAAAGATGTACTTCTCGTATCGGCTGATGGCTCTGTGAAAGTTGGTACACCTAATGTGGCTGGCGCAACTGTGGAAGCGGAAGTGATAGGCGGCACAAGAGGTGATAAAGTGCTTGTGTTCAAGCGTAAACCTCGCAAAGACTATCGCAAGCGCATAGGCCACCGCCAGAGCTACACTCGCGTGAAGATAACAAAAATAATCGGCTAAGGCTGGTTCACCCGTTGCTTTGTAGCGAACGACTCGTTCGCCCGCATTAGTCCGATGGGGTAATATTCGATTATAGGAGTTTTAACCATGGCTCACAAGAAAGCTGGTGGTAGCACCAGAAACGGTCGTGATAGTAACAGTAAGCGCCTTGGCGTGAAAAAATACGGCGGACAGCCAGTGATCGCAGGTAACATCATCGTGCGCCAGCGCGGCACTAAGCTCAAGCCAGGCACAAATGTTGGCATAGGCCGCGATGACACACTCTTCGCGCTTATTGATGGCTTCGTGAAATTTGAAGAAAAAGGTCGCAAGGGCAAGTTCGTCGCAGTGTACGCTGAAAGGCAAGCTTAATCGCTAAGTGCGAAACTAAAAAGGCTTAATTTGGGCGGCAGTCTTAACGATTGCCAGCCCGTGATCCTCTGCTTAATGCGAGGATACAATCCCCTTTTCTTTTTTAAGGAAAAGGGGATTACTTTTTGCTAAATTATATGTTACAACAACACAGGAGCTAATAAATGAGTGACATTTATAACACACCTGAATTTATTGATTTTTTTGATTCTGAACTATGGAAAGGCAAAGTGTGCCCTTTTTGTAGCAATGATCGTTTTGAAGTTATGTCACCACGCTTTTTTGAAAGCGTACCAGGAAAATATGCTGCAAATTATCAAGGACCTATTTTGTCAATAGGTGGTATGCCTACAGAGCAATTAAAAGTTAGCGAATTATACGTGGATGGGTATCCATTATTATTTTCTAAATGTGATAAATGTGGGCATTTAGAATTATTTGATTTTAAAACGTTAGCAAGTTACTACAAAAAATGGCAGGAGGACAATAATGGGTGATGTCTACCCAATTATTAATTTTGAAAGGAGTACTAAACTTGTTAGTAACGGAAACGATGGAGGTGATGGCATGGAACCTCGTATAGCAAAGCTCGAATCTGATGTTGCTCATATAAAAGATGATATTAGCGGGATAAAATCAGATATTAGAGAAATGAGAGCTGATATCAAGAGAGTTGAAGCAAAATTTGAAGCAAAATTTGATAAAATAGATGCGAAGTTCGACATAATGAATGGCCGTCTATTTGCTGGCTTGTGTGCTATGGTTGGCTGTTTTTTGACAGTTGCAGGCGCAATTATTGCTCTTGTTCTGAAGTAACCATTTATGCAAGAATACCGCCTAAAATCGCTACCAACGCCATTAAAGCGCGAGCTCAAGCTCAAAGGGCTTGAGATCATAGAAGAGAAATTCAAGCATCGCAAGAGCTGGCTTGTATACTCAGTTGAGAGGCTCGAAGAGCTATTGCAGGGCTATGGTGTGAGCTTTGAGCAGCAAGATGTTGAGGCCACAGGCTGGGAAGAGCGCTGGAAGGACTATCTTCGCGATGGCTGGCTAACGGATAGCGTCTATTATTGCTTTGATGATAAAATATTTGATGACGACCGAGCAGTCATCCGCATAAATCCTGCGCTGGCCTTTGGTACAGGCAGCCATGCCACCACGCAGATCGCCGCACGCCTTATGGAGGGTGTGGTCGCAAAGCAGAAGGTGCTCGATATCGGCACAGGCAGCGCGATACTAGCGATATTGGCTTCACTGAAAGGCGCAAAATCGGTCTATGCCTGCGATGTGGATGCTGTGGCCATCAATAATGCTAGAGAAAATGTGGCGCTGAATGGCTGCGAGAATGTGCACCTCTGGGCTGGCGAAGTGACAAGCATATCCACAGCGCTGAAACCCAATGTGGTGGTGGCAAATATCATCACATCCGTATTGCAGCCGCTGCATCCCTTTATATTGACCCTACACCCCAAATACATCATATATTCAGGCATCACCGAGCGTGAAGGCCCAGATTTCATCGCAGCACTAGCATTGAAGGAATATCAGCCTGATGACATACTGCATATGGATAAGTGGTGTGGCGTTCGGCTGAAACATGTGGGCTTATAAATATGAATATGAAACACGAATGGAAAAAACACGAAAAGGGCTTATATCTACCAAAAAGTGAGGTTACACTGCTCACTGTCCCTAAGCAGAAATTCATTGCAATAGCAGGGAAAGGCAATCCCAATGAGAAAGATTTCTCAGAACGCGTTGGCGTGTTGTATTCTTTGGCATATGCTGTGCGAATGATGCCTAAATCAGGGTATACGCCAGCTGGCTATTTTGAATACACTGTTTACCCACTTGAGGGTGTATGGGGTGGCGATGCTTCTGATAAAAGTCAATTTGTGTATACGATTATGATAAGACAGCCTGACTTTGTGACTGATGAAATTTTTACAAAAGCAGTTGATATTGTCAAAAAGAAAAAACCTCACCCATTTCTATCTGAAACATTGTTATGCGAAATAGAGGATGGCTTATCTGTGCAAATGCTGCACATTGGTGATTATGACGATGAGCCTTTGAGTTTTGCAAAAATGCAAGAATATATTGATAATAATGGATTTATTCGCAGTAGCAGCAAGCATCGCGAAATATATTTGTCTGATGCAAATAAATGTGACCGTGATAAACTTAAAACAGTCCTGCGATATAGCATCAAAAAAACTATATGAAACGTATCTATTACCCCCACGAAGTCACCAACACCAACATTATCACAGGTGCAGAGCAGCATTATATCAAGAATGTGCTGCGGCTGGATGCTGGCAGCCTGATAGAGCTATTAACTCCTGCTGGGCTTGCTGTTGTAGAATTAGCAGACGTGGGCAAGCGCGAAATCACAGCCACTTTGCAGAGCATGCGGCCGCTATCGCTGCTTGACTATTCGTTCACAGTCTTTCAGTGCGTCTTAAAGCGCGAATATATGGACACCGTGATGGAAAAGTATACTGAGCTGGGCGTCACAAGGATAGTGCCTGTGGCAAGCGCTCGCAGCGTGGGTGATGTCAAAGATTCCACGCTGACACGCTATAGAGAGATCGCCAAGGCTGCCGCGCTGCAATCGGAGCGCGATCAGCTGCCAGAGATCACAGAATTAATCAAAATCAAGCAAATTCCAGCCGAGCCAGAGGCAGAGAGCTTCTTATTCTATGAGCGCGAGGTGCAGAAAAGCAAGCCGCAGATCTCAGGCCGCAATCTGCGGATGATCATAGGCCCAGAGGGAGGCTTCACAGATGAGGAAGTGGCGCTGCTTACTCAGCAAGGCTTTCAATGTGTATCACCTCTTGAGAATATATTGAAAGCCGAAACAGCAGCAGTGGTATTTGCAGGCTGGCTGCGAATAGAGCTGGGCTGAAAGCCTTTATTTTAGGCTATATGAATATAGCACAGCGCCATTTGCCTCAAAATAATATAGGATATACATTGGCTTGCCGATAAGCTCTGGCAGTTCACCTTCACCGAAATATTCAGGCTCATAGATTATTTCTTCTCTCATGCCATCAATGCTAAAGATTAATATGCTTGCATCTGTATCCACAGCGTCTAGCACAGCTTGAGCAAGGCGAATGTCAGTGTTCTCAAAGCTATATTGCGCTATACCCTTTGTTTTTTCACGATCATCATACCAATATGTGATCTTGATTTGCTTGTCAGGATTGTCTTTAATATCGTTACGAATATTGTCATCGCAGGGCAGCTCTATTAGTCTTCTTTCATCATAAAATGTGCAACTTTCTTTTGAGGCCCCAGGCAGATACCAGCCATAGAAAGTTTTGCGATAGGCGAGCATTGTGCGCTCTCCGCTATTAGCGTCTGTGCTGTAAAATACTTCCATCATGCCCTCACCATATGCAGCAACGTCTTGAGAGCATGACATAGCTACTATCCTGTTGTTACTTGAAAAAGTACAACGTGCATTTTCTTTATCATGATCGTCAAAGGTGGCCGAAATAGCCATATCATAGCTTATTAGCTTAAGAGCGCCATTATTTTTGCGGTATGTGATTGAAAACCATTTGCTGCTGTCGGTTTCTTGCGTTGCATGATTCAGTATATCGTCTTGCACCGCATCGCTGCAAGGGATGGCGATAGAATCTGTCAAATTTGTCGCCATAAATTTGCAAATGTTCTTTTCAGAAATTTGGTCATACATGACAGTGATAGTTGTATCTTCAGCCATCACAAGCCTTGGTAGCAAGAGCAATGCAAATAAGAGTATTAGCCTTTTCATATGTTTAAAATGCCACTAATAAAGGGAAAAATCAAGCAAAATTTGGGTGATAAAAATCATTAGCATATCTTTGCTGTTTTGTGTTATTATATTTTTCGTAATTTGTTCAAAAAAATATGAGGTAAGGATATGACTAAAAAATATTTGATAGCGCCTGGACCTACGCCTGTGCCAGAAGAAGTGCTTCTGGAGATGGCGAAGCCTGTTATGCACCACCGTAATGCACAATTTTCTGCAATTTTTGCTGAGGCTCGTGAGGGCTTGAAGCCTGTATTTGGTACAAAGCAAGATGTGCTGATCCTTCTTTCTAGCGGCACAGCGGCTATGGAGGCGGCTCTTATCAATACTATGTCTGCTGGCGATAGAGTGCTTGTGATAAACGCTGGTAAATTCGGCGAACGCTTCACTATGATCGCCAAAGCCTATGGTTTAGTGGTGGATGAGCTTGTCTATGAATGGGGACGCGTAGCCCGCGCAGAAGATGTCAAGGCTTACCTTGATAGACACCCTGATACCAAGGCTGTCGCAGTGCAGGGCAGCGAAACATCTACAACTGTGTATCATCCAATACGCGAATTGGCTGAAGTGGTTCGTGGCTATAAAGATACCATACTTATAGTTGACGGAATCACATCTGTAGGCGTGCATGAGACTCGCATGGATGAATGGGGCATAGATATATTGATCACAGGCTCTCAGAAGGCGCTTATGCTGCCACCGGGGCTTGCTTTCATAGCTCTAAGCGAAAAAGCATGGGCTATGACTAAGAAATCGAATCTGCCTAAATTTTATTTAGATCTCACAGTGGAGCTAAAAAATCAAAAGCAAGATACCACTGCATGGACTCCAGGTGTCAATCTCATCTACGGCCTAAAGGCAGTGGTGAAGATGCTCAAGGAAGAAGGCTACGATAATGTATATAAGCGCCATACAGTCTGCGCTGAGGCGACTCGCAAAGGCTTGCAAGCGCTAGGGATGCGCCTGCTAGCGAAAGATACCCCTGCGAATTCGGCCACTGGCTTCTTTGTGCCAGAAGGTGTGAATGCAACAGCTGTGGAAGACTATCTTCGCGAAAAAGTCGGCGTGACCCTCGCCAGCGGCCAAGATGATATCAAAGGCAAAGCGATCCGCGTATCCCACCTTGGCTATCATAGCTATTTTGATACAATAATAGCTCTCAGTGCGATAGAGATGGCACTGAAAGTATTCGGCTGCGATATAAAGCTGGGCGCAGGCGTTGCAGCTGCGGAAGCAGTGATAGCGGCAGCGTTTCCAGCAAAGTAGATAGATAGGCAGCGCCAATGGTCAAAACCTGAGGCGCTGCATGACAAGGATAGTGCATGCTGCTTACTTTTCGTATTAAGAACTTTAAATCTATTGTAGATACTGCTATAGACATGCGTATTGATGGTGGAGCTGCATCTTGCCTTGGTTTATATGGAGCAAACGCGTCTGGTAAATCAAATATATTAGCTGCTCTTGCTATATTTAGAGATATTGTTGCTAATAGAGCCATTGATGAACGCTATTTTCCTAACAAGATTCAAGAAGGAGCGTATAGCTCTTTTGAGTTAAATTTTACTATAGGAAAAGATAATTACATATACAGGCTTTCATATAATGATCTCAATATAATAGAAGAAGGATTAATATGTAATGGATATCGGCTCTTAAAAACCTTGGCATCAAATGAGCGGGGGTATGAGACTGATTTTTGGACTATTGCAAATGAGGCTTATCCAGTTGAGAAGCTAGGAAGTATTTTTAAAGTTGAATGCCAAGAAGGCTTTTTTCAACGAGCTCCCTTTCTGTCTGTACTAGGGAAAAATTATGCAAATCTGAATGCACAAGTCACAGCAGCATTTAATTACCTTGTAAAGCATATAATTATTTATCAGTATTCCGCAACAAATGCTATTAATAAGCTTCAAGATGTATCTGAAATAATCAAAAAGTTAGATATTAGCATCAATAGCATGGCAGTGGAGCATGGTAATATTTACACCTATCACACAGCGGCTGATGGCCGCGAAGTGCGCTTTAAGTTTGATGAGGAATCGCTTGGTACACAAATCATGACACACATGCTTGGTGCTATTCTTGTCGCGCTTGAGACTGGTAGCATAGTCTTGATTGATGAGCTAGATATGTCCTTGCACCCATTACTATTGAAAGAAATAGTGAGGCTCTTCAAAGATATTGATTATAACGCAAATGGTGCACAGTTAATTTTTACTGCTCATAATACCAATATACTGGAAGAAGGCTTAATTGATGCCGCAGAGCTAGGGATTGTGACAAAAATACAGCAGGATGGCACAACACTTGCACGAGCAATTGATTATGATAAAA
Organism: Deferribacteraceae bacterium; assembly: GCA_031285285.1. Lineage (GTDB taxonomy): Bacteria > Chrysiogenota > Deferribacteres > Deferribacterales > JAISNW01 > JAITWL01. Next base: position 10,528 of record JAITWL010000213.1, read on the forward strand.
TAGAAAACAGTGAGGAACTGCAAAAAGCTTATCTAGATGGAGATTTTGGTGGGATACCTTTCCCTTATATATAAATTATGGAAAAATATATTAGAATACATAAGGTGATAATTTGTGAGGGTAAGTCAGAGCGTGCCTACATTCAAGAGCTAAACCGCTACATGCGTGATAATAAGATTAACTATGACTTTAAACCTGAAGTTGTGGGAGGTGGTTTTTCCCAAACTGAGAAAAAATTTAAAGATGAGTTTCAAAAAAATCCAAAGCAAAAAATAGAAATAATTTGGGTTGATAAAGATATATATTTAAGAGAGCAAGACTTGCAAGATCAGTATGCAAAAAAGCTTGTGCATATGCCTGATTTTATGTTTAATTATATGAATTTTGAAGATTTTTTAGTAATGCACCTTGATATAGAAATACTAAATGAATGGGAAAGCTTCTGCAATGCTAACAATCATTTCACTATGCCCATGACAGCTGCCACATATGAGCCGTTATTGCGGGAACATATATTTAAAGATTATAAAAAGGGTTCTTTGCCTAAGTTGTTTGCAATCACGCAAGATAGCCTCATCAAATTATTTCGACATAATAAAGACAATAAAATACCCTTTCGCAGTGATTTTGCAGATTTTCTTGAAAATATTTTAGCTGCACAATCTAATGGAGAAGTCAATAATGCCTAAGCACATATTAACAGCGTCAACCTTCGGGCTGTCGCCAGAGAGAGCTGCGCGCCGCAAGGCTGCGGAGTCGCGCATCATGGCTGTATTTGCACAATACGGCTATGAGGAAGTTTCGCTTCCGCTATACGAATATTATGAGGTGTTGCGCGATATCACGCATGATTTTCGCGATGAAAATGTGATCTGCTTCACAGAGCGCTCGGGCGGCAAGACGCTAGTGCTGCGGCCTGATTTCACGCCGCAGGTCTGCCGCATGGTGGCTGGCTATAAGGGCGAGCTGCCATTGCCGCTACGTGTATATTACAGAGGCTCAATTTTCCGCAATGTGGATACTGATCAGGGCACAAAGTCAGAAAAATATCAAATTGGCTGCGAGCTATATGGCACTAAGGAAATAGCAGGCGACCTAGAGCTGATCCTCTGCGCCAATCGCATTATGCAAAGCTCAAAAATCAATGAGTATAGGATAATTTTTGGTGATGCTGGCTATATCTCACGTCTATTCGCCCTTTTGGGTGATGCGCCAGCCCGCGAATATCGCAAAATATTGGCCGAAAAGGCGATATATAAGCTAGATGAATTCACTAGCAGGCTTGATGCTCCAGCATTGGCAGCGCTTATCAAGGCTCTGCCGTTGGCTTTTGGCGGTAGAGATGAGATCAAGGAGCTGATAGCGCTATCTGCCTTTGATGAAGAGCTGAAAACCCGTGCCAATTACCTGCAAGAGTTTTTTCAAAATGCTGTGCGCTGCGGAGTGGCAGTAGATAAGATAGTCTATGACCCTTCGGAGGCCAGAGGTCTTGGCTATTATACTGGAATCAATTTTGAAATACTTAATAGCGCTACAGGCGCAAGCTTTGGCGGCGGTGGTCGCTATGATAAGCTGATGGCTAAGTTTGGCGTGGACTACACTGCCTGCGGCATGGCGCTATACTTATCAGAGATAGAGGCTGCCTCAGCAGAAGCGCTGCCAGAGCCTGATATTGACCTTGTGATAGGTAGTGCCAATATGGCGAAGGCTGAGGAGCTGCGCAATGCTGGGCATATGGTGGTGCAGCTTTTCGATGGCGATGATAAAGACGCATTTTTGGCAGGAGCTGGGCGGAAGTTTAATATAGTGAGTTAATCCATAATAGCAGAGCCTGTCATTAGACTTGTCATGAAACGAAAAAGTTGCGTCATTGCGGGCTCGACCCGCAATCTAGGATTAATCCAATGGGGAATACGCAGGTGGAATTGTTCTTATTCAGCGTTCCTAATAAT
>JAITWL010000221.1 GCA_031285285.1 Deferribacteraceae bacterium
CAGATTATCTATGCCTAGCAATTTTGCAATATTATCAAGATCGTTAGCTTTTGCGCGACCCGCATAGAGAAGATTTTTGCGAACATTCATATGTGGAAATAGGCGACCATCTTGAAACACATAGCCTATATTTCGCTTTTCTGGTGCTATATTTATCTTTTTGTCTGCGTCAAATAGCGTACGCCCGCATAGCTCAATATGGCCAGCTGTTGGTGTCACCAAGCCTGCAAGCATATTGATAATGCTAGTTTTTCCTGAGCCAGAAACACCAAATAGTACTGAGATGCCTACATTTGTGATATCAAAAGCCGCGCGAATGTCTATATTTGGATATTTTTTTGTTACATTAAATGAAATCATAATATCTGCTTTTTCTTCCTCCTTGCCAAATATTCAGAAAGGAAAAGCGCAGCAAAAGCAATGATAAGTGACACTATTGATAGCCGCGCCGCTGCCAGCTCGCCGCCTGGCACTTGCAATTGTGAGTATATTGCCAGCGGCAGGGTGCGCGTCTCGCCTGGGATATTCGACACAAATGTGATAGTGGAGCCAAATTCACCTAGACTACGGGCAAAAGCCATCACAAGGCCCGCCACAATTCCTGAAAACGAGAGAGGTAAAGTGATGGTGAAAAAAGTGCGAATCTTTGACGCACCCAGCGTGCGCGCGGCCAGCTCGAGCCCTGGGCTGACAGCCTCCATAGATAGGCGAATAGCCCGCACCATCAGCGGAAATGCCACCACAGCGCTTGCAAGCGCAGCACCCTTCCAATTAAAAGCAAAAGTGAAGCCAAAGACCGAATCCAGAAACGAACCAAATACGCCCCTGCGGCCAAATAAGATAAGCAGGATATAGCCAGTGACTACAGGGGGTATCACCATCGGCAAGTGTAAAAGAGCATCCAGCAAAGTTTTGCATGGAAAATTCTTGCGAGCCAGCAGCCAGCCAAAGAACAAGCCAAACGGAAGGCTGAAAACCACCGCTGCAAGGCTAACCCGCAAACTTAAAAAAATCGTATCCCATTCAGCTGGCGTGAAATTATCAAACATAAAGATCTCTCAATATAGACACAGGCTGACAAAGGAAGGAATGTCAGCCTGCGCTATACAAATACTGGGTTTGGAACTACAAAACGGCAAAGCCGTGTTTCTTAATAATACTCTTCGCAATATCAGTCATTAAAAAGTCATAAAACTTTTTTGCTTCTACACTGCGGTCTTTTATCATAGCTATTGGGTAGCTAATAGGGTCAAATGAATCAGCTGGGAAAGTATCTACCAGCTTCACGCTATCTCTTGCGGCCATATGGTCTGTGCCAAAAACCACACCCAGAGGAGCTTCGCCGCGGCTAACAAGCATCAGAGCTACGCGCACATTCTCTGCAGTTGCTATATTTTTTTCAACACTTGGCCATATGCCAAGATGTATCATAGCTTGCTTCGCATAAGCGCCCGCTGGTACAGATGCGGGGTCGCCGATTGCCATCTTACCCTTGCCAATGATAGCAGCAAGCGATGCACCTTTCTGTATCTTAAACGTTACATTACTGCCTTTAGGTGCAATTAATACAAGAGTGCTGCCTAGCCAATCTTTACGAGTGCCTTCTGCCAAGAGCTTGTGTCCATCAAGATAATTCATCCAAGTCTGGTCAGCTGATACAAAAATATCTGCTGGAGCACCAGCCTCTATCTGGCGAGCAAGGGCACCAGATGCTGCAAAGCTAGCTATGGCATTGCCCCCCAGCTTATTATAAACATCTATAAGCTCTGTCATCATACATGTGGTAGATGAAGCTGCAAAAACAATGACCTTAGCGGGCGTTTGTGCAAATGCAACAGTCGCTAGTATAAATAATGAGACACATAGAGCCTGTAGAAACCTTTTCAAAATATGCCTCCAAAATTTCTAGATAAAATATACTAAATATAAAAAAATTAGTAAAGGGTTATTTTTTAATTAATGCCTAATGCTGGCTTGCATATATTGTTTCTATATGTTATTGAAGATATAGAGAAATTTTTACTGTGCACAATTGGTTTGCTTGTGAAATTTTTTGCCATGATAATCAAAAATTTTGTCTTATATGAGGTAACACAACTCTAATGCTTAATGCACTGCTTGACAGGCTGTTCAAGAAATCATCTGAGGTGAGGGTCTCCTGCCTTGGTGGTGCAGGCGAAATTGGCATGAATCTTTATGTCTACGAGGCCAAAACAAGCGCCATAATCGTGGACTATGGCATAATGTTTGCTGACAGCTCCATGCCTGGGATTGATAGCATCTATCCTGATCCTCACTATCTCGAAGGTATCAAAGACAAAGTGGCAGCTATTATATTCACTCATGGGCATGAAGACCACATAGGTGGAGTGTCTGCGCTAGTTGCAAATATCTCTGCCCCTATATATACTGGCAGATTCACAGCTGAGCTGCTACGACATAAGGCAGAACGCATACATGCAAATCTTGATATACATGAAGTGCACGATGGGCAAGTGATAGAGGCTGGTGCATTTGCTGTGGAATTCATAGCTGTGCCGCATTCCATACCTGATACCTTTGCGCTTAGACTCTCCTGCGGGCAATTTAGCGCCATCCATGCCTCAGATTTTCGTCTGGATGGCAATTTGCAGCAACTTATCAAGCGATTCGCAGAGCCTGTCTGCCTACTAATTGACTCCACTAATGCTGATGGGGTAGCCAAGACAAATAAATTGACCGAAGCAGAAGTGTACAATGAGCTGCTGGACATCTTCCACAAGGCTGATGGGAGAATTTTCATCACCACTTTTGCATCAAATGTCCAACGCCTAGCAAGTGCCGTCGAAGCTGCCAAGGCCGCCCAGCGCAAAATTGTGCTCGAAGGTGCAGCTATGGAGCGTACTATCGGCATTGCTATGCGGCTAGGGCTTATCAATATTGCTGAGAGCGATATTGTATCTTCTAAAAATGCACGTAATGCTGAGCCCAACTCACTTGTATATCTGGTGAGTGGCTGCCAAGGCGAATATACTAGCGCGCTGCATTCTATAGCTACGGGAGAACGCAAAGCTGTGCATATGCTGGAGGGAGACACGTTGATATTCAGCTCGCGTACTATACCTGGCAACGAACGCAGCATCAATGATATGATCAATAACGCCATGCACCGTGATGTGGATGTGATACAGGCCAAACATAAGCCAGTACACGTATCGGGCCATATAGCGCCTGCCGAGCTACAAGAACTCATCGCAGCAGTGCGCCCAGAATGGCTAATTCCTATACATGGCGAATATATGCATCTTCGCGCGAATATACGCCTTGCACAGAGCGCAGGCATAGATAAAGATCACTGCTTGCTTATGGAATCAGGTATGCAGCTTGTGTTTGAAGGGTGTAAGTTTATAGAGCGACGCGAGATTCCGCATGGGCGCATATATGCAGATATCAGCGGAATAATGATAGATGAGCAAGGGTTATCCATGCGGCGGCAGATTGCTCATAATGGCGTGGTGATTTTATTAGTGAATGATGCTAATATAGCTGTGAAAACATATGGCTTTGAGCTGGAGTCACGTCTGGAGCAAGCTCTTATTGCTGCAATAGCTGCAAGAGAGCAAGAGGACAGCGTATCTGATGCAGAGATGATGAAACGCATCGCCAAACGCTTCTTTCGCAAGCAAATGGATCGTAGGCCATATATTGATATTGTGGAGTGCAGGGAAGGATAAAGCAGAAGGCACAAAGTGATAGAAGGAGTATTCATAAATGACTATAATACAAGCCGTGATACTCGGCTTTATACAAGGGCTTACAGAGTTTATACCTGTCTCAAGCTCTGGCCACCTTGCGCTTGCGCAGGCGCTGATGGATTTTGAGCAGCCTGGCCTGCTTTATGACACACTGCTGCATATAGCCACACTATTTGCTGTGCTTGTATATTTCAGAGCGCGTATAGGCCGCATATTTCTAGCATTTCTGGGCTTATTTCACCATAAATACATTATCCATAGCTATGAGCAGCGACCAATGATCGTGGGTATCCTTCTCGCTACTATTCCCACAGGTATCTTGGGGCTATTGCTAAAGGATCATGTGGAATATTTCTTTGAACGCCCTGTCATTATTGGTTATTTTCTGATTATCACCTCTGTGATGCTCTTTTTATCAGATAGATTCAATGGAATGCGTAAGGTCAACACAAGAGCTGCGCTGATAGTGGGCATCGCTCAAGGTGGATTGGCACTATTTCCTGGGATATCACGATCAGGTACCACTATCTTTGCGGGGCTTCTGGCTGGTTTATCACGCGAACAAGCTGCAGAATTCTCTTTTTTGATATCGATCCCCGCAATCCTTGGCGCGTTAGTGTTGCAGCTGCCCGATATGCAAGCCATCAGCACGGATGGACTGTGGGCATATATAATTGGCATGTGCGTGGCCTTTGTTAGTGGTTTTCTGGCTATAGGCCTGATGATGCGAGTGGTGCAGCGCGCAAAGCTATCTATCTTCGCACTTTATTGCCTGTTTGTGGGAGCAGCAGCTGTGATATGGATGTGAAATCAGATTTATAGATTCTCAAGTTTCGCTGGTTATTTCAATCTTGATAAAATATGCCTTTATCCTTCGTCATTGGTTGTCGAAACCCCCAGCGGAGCTGGGGAGACTATCAGTAAGCGGAAGCGTAACAGA
>JAITWL010000271.1 GCA_031285285.1 Deferribacteraceae bacterium
AGCAAGCTGGTGAATTCCATCATCCTTCTTATAATATTTTTTTCTTCGTCAAGTGTCAATAGATCTAAATTTTCACCGCGCTTAATTGTGATTCCAAGCTCTTTTGCCTTTGCCAATAGTGAGCAGGCGCGGGCATGCGTATATTGTATGTAGCAAACAGGATTATCATTGCTGCGCGACTTGGCTAAATCAATATCAAATTCAAATTGCGAATCGGCGCTGCGCATATTATAGAAATAACGCGCTGCATCAACGCCCACCTCTTCGATAAGCCAGTCCAGCGGGATAAATTCGCCTGCACGGGTAGACATCGACACCTTCTCGCCGCCTCGCACAAGGCTAACCATCTGCACCAGCACCACATCTAGCGCTTTGGAATCATAGCCCATATAATCAATGCCACTTTCCATGCGCTTGATATAGCCATGATGATCTGCGCCCCACACGTCTATCAGTAGCTGAAAACCGCGATTAAATTTATCAGCATGGTAGGCTAGATCAGGCATTAGATAAGTGAATGAACCATCAGACTTGCGCAGCACTCTGTCTTCCTCATCGCCCTTGGCCTTAGTGTTCAGCCAGATTGCGCCATCTTTATCATAGACAGCGCCTAGCTCTTGCAGCTTGGCTAGAGCATTTTTCACACAATCTTCTTCATAGAGGCTTGTTTCGCTGAGGTATTTCTCCATCTTCACGTTGAAACGCCGCAAGGTGGTATCTATTTGCTCTAAGATGCTCTTGCCGCCTACGTAGCCGCAGGTTTCGAGCGCATCTTTCTCAGACATCTTCAATAGATCGTCGCCAAATATCGCATTGATAGATTTGGCCTCGTCCATGATATAGTCGCCCTTGTAGCCATCTTCTGGGAAGGGATAGTCTTTGCCTTTCAGCTCGCAATAGCGCGCGTATATTGATTTTGCTAGCTTATTCATTTGGTTGCCAGCGTCATTAACGTAATATTCTCGGCTCACATTATAGCCAACAGCGCCTAATATGGCTGCAATGCTATCGCCAATAGCTGCGCCGCGTCCGTGGCCGATATGTAGCGGCCCTGTTGGGTTCGCGCTGACAAATTCCACCATAGCTTTGTGGCCGTGGCCGATATTGCTGCGGAGCATATCTTCACCAGCCAATAAGCGGCCAAGCCACTGCTGGTAAGTTTCTGTCTTGATGCTGATATTGATAAAGCCTGGGCCAGCCACAGCCACTTTGGCTATGAGCTTATCATGCGCGATGTGGTCTGCTATCGCCTGCGCAATCTCACGTGGGTTACGCTTTAGCGTTTTTGTCAGCTGCATAGCCACATTGCAGGCATAGTCGCCATGCTCTGGCTTGGCGCTTGCGTCGATATTAAATGCCACTTCGGTGGTAGCAGTTTCAGGAAATATTTCTCGGATGGCTTGTGTAATAGCCTGACGCAGTGCGGTTTTCATCTATACCTTTGCTCCTAAATTAAGCATGCGGGCTTACTCATACGATAGTAACTATAGCGCAATGGTATCAATAAAGCAATGGAATTGTCACAAAACTAAAAGAAGGGAACTTTGGCCTACTTTGTTTTGTGACAATTGACAACAAACCCTGTGAATACCCCCCCCGTCACTTTATGCAATCAACAAAATGTTTTGAGTGTTTGCCAAAAAGTCCTTATATTTTGGTAATTAAAGATAAGAGTTATCTAAATACCTTATCGACGCCTTTTTACTTGCTAGAGAAGCCCGAAATGTGCTAAAAGCAAAGAGCTTGAACTCATGATAAGTTAAAATAATTTTAGTGTCAATATGAAAATATTGAAATAGTTTTTTGACAGGGAGTGGAAATGAAGGATACGATCAAGAAGCTAAGACAGTCTGTTAGTATGACTCAGCTTGAATTTGCCCAAAGTATAGGCATGCGAACCGAAAGTATACAAAATTGGGAGAATGGTCGCAGTCAACCAACACGCAAAACTCTTGAACGTATCAGCGCGAAATTTAGTGTTTCACTAAACTGGTTGTTAACTGGCGAAGGGAATATGCGCAATTCAGGTGTGCTGGCTGATGATATAAACACGCAGCTGCTTGGCAATATCATTGCCTCCATAAGCAATAGCCTCAATCAAAGGGGTATAAGCATGAGCTTTGATCAACGTCTCAAGCTGATAATGCTTGTATATGATGAATTTGCAAAGAATTATGAGGAGACAAAAAACATCAATATTAATGAAAGCGTCAAAAAATCTATTGACATAGGCATTGATATCATCGCAAGATAGCCTTGATTATGAAAGCAAATAAAGTAAACGAAAGCAACTTGCACGAATTTAGAAACGACCTACCATTCTTGGGGCCTACTATCCCTGACGATTTGCGCATAGCCTTTAATCACTTTGGCAAGCAGTGCTTTGCGCCTAAAAAATCAATGCTATTTCCACTGTATGAAAAAAACGTTATATACGTTAAAAGCGGCATGGTGGGTGGCTACCTGATCAATAATAACCTCTCGAAGCCAAATAATATGCGCCTGATCACGCCTATGCGTGTGTATGGCGGGCAATTTTTCTTAGATGATCGTTATCTTGCCAATAAGCTCTTTGCCATCACCGACACCGAATATGTGATGATTAGCGTGGATAAGCTAAAATATTTGATCGATGACAACTTAAAATATTATAAAAAATGTGTGCTACTTTTCTGCGCCTATGAAACTCGAGATGTGGAGCGCTACTATATCTTGCTGACATCCAAGGCTGAGCACAGGCTGCGGCTGCTGATGTATTCATTGGCGCTTTCCACACCGCAGGAGGCTAAGCTTGCAGGCTGGTATCTGCTGCCAGAAGGGATCACACGTGAGTATTATTCCAATATTATCTACACCACAGTGAATACCATTGATACAATCTTCCAGAAGTGGAAAGAAGAAGGCATGTATAAGCGCAATGATAAAAAAAGCTATATACACGAAAAACTAATCGAAAATATTTATCACGATGGCAAAGATTTGACTGAAAAATTATATAATCCTGGCTGGCACTAAATGCGAAGCTTATTGATACTACTGCTGCTTTTCGCCCTTCTAGGCGGTATAAGCCTAGTCTCTAGCGGCTGCGCGCGAGGACAGTT
>JAITWL010000349.1 GCA_031285285.1 Deferribacteraceae bacterium
GTGTGCATTATCAAGACATTGAGCCGATTATTTATGACATCATACATTGCAAAAATTGCTTGTACACCGCCCTGCGGGAGTATTATCCTAAGGCCGCTGTCAACGCGCACTATTTCATCCAGAAAATGCAACCGCTCAAGATGGCTATGATGAAATTTCCTATGGATAAGCTGAAATATAGCATTGATGACGTGTTTTTTGCATACTACTTCGCCCTTTCCTGCGTTGAGGACTGTTTTATTGAGGACAGAATTCTGGCTTACGCCAAGCTATGGATGCGGATAAGCTGGCTATATGCAGATTGCAGAGATAGTGAAATGGAAAAATACGCACTGGGTAAGGCTCACACATATTTTATGCAGGCATATGGCTTCTCAAAACCAGATGATAAACACCTTCAGCAACTTATGATCACCACAGGCGTAGTTTGCTATAAAGTGGGGGACAAAATGAATGGCCTCAAGCTGCTTGCAGCCGCTGTCACAGTGCCCGATGGCACTGATGCACGCAAGGAAAAGGCAAGAGAGCTCTGGAAAAAGTATAAAGATCTACCCAAGTAAATTTTGCTTATATAAGATGCCACTCCCCAGGATGGGAATAGCTTGCTTTAAGCCACAAGAGATGCTATAGTTTGAGCACATAGAGGTTAAAAATTGGCGTAAATACTAGAATAATGGGGTAGATAATGCATGTCACAACAAAACAATTGATCACAGTGCTCAATAATATTGGCGCTTCGTTTATTGTGGTCGATCCTGATACACATGTTGTTGTCTATGCCAATGACAAAGTGCTAGCATCATATAATGACTATAATATGATTGGCAGGCGCTGCTTTGACACCTATAGCTTTCCTGGCGAATGCGATTTTTGCCCAATGCCAAAGCTGCGGGAAAACCCTGATATCACTATCGAATGGGAATCTTATAATCCTATCCTAAAGCAATGGATCCAAAACGTCTCAAGCATGGTGCAATGGCCAGATGGCCGTATGGTGCATCTGCAACAATGTGTGGATATCAGCGAAATCAAAAAGATGTCAACCGATTTGACTAGGCGGCTCGAACAGCAGCGGCTGATGAGCGAGATTTCACAAAGCTTCATATCTGACAACAATCTTGAATCGCTTATTGTAGAAGCTCTTCATAAATCAGGTGAATTTCTAGCAGTTGATAGGGCGACAGTGTCCACAGTGCTTGCTAATTCCCAAGATGGCTTTCGCTACAGCTGGAGTGCTAGTGGCAGCATTAGCGAATATCAGCTTGTCGATATAGGCCTGAAAAAACAGCTCTATACACTATGGGAAGATGGCGAAGAGCCGTATACCACAGATAAGATGCTATCAACTGCTTTTTCTACAGCAATGAGAAATTTAGGTATGCAGTCTTTTCTGGCTATGCCTATCTTTTTGGATAATAAGCTTTGGGGCTCACTCAATTTTGAGATGTGGACAGTTGAGCGAGAGTGGACAGAAAGCGATATCACACTTGGGCAAACAATCACCAGCGCAATAGGCAGCATCCTTGAGCGCACACGTATTCAGCAAGCACTACGAGCAGAGGAAGAGCGTATTCGCATAATGCTTGATATTGCGCCTATTTGCTGCGCGATGTATGATAAAAATTTTATCCCTATAACCTGCAATAACACAGCTGTAAGCCTCTTTGGCGTGGCTGATAAGCAGAGCTTTATTGAACAGTTCCCAAGCTTTTTTCCGTTGCGTCAGCCAGATGGTCAAGAATCTATTAAAAGATCATTTGCCCTATTTGCTGAAGCCTTTGAGAAGGGTAGCATCGTTTTTGAGTGGGAATTTTTACATTCTGATGGTGTATCAATCATCCCCACAGAAGTTACACTAAATCGTATCAGCTGGCGTGGCGAAGACTATTTGTTGGCCTTTGCTAGAGATCTACGTGAGCTAAAAGCCAAGATGGCTAAGATTGAAAAGACCCAAGATGAGCTACGTGCCGCCAAAGAGCGGGCAGAAGAGAGTGCCCAGGCCAAGAGCAATTTCTTAGCTAATATGAGCCATGAGATCCGCACTCCGCTTAATGCAATCATAGGTATGACGGAGCTTGCGAAGAATAGCGATAATGTAGATCGTATCAAATACTGCCTAGGCCGCCTTGATGATGCTTCTAGCCACTTGATAGGCGTTATCAATGATATTCTTGATATGTCAAAGATTGATGCAGGACGGCTAGAGCTTGTGCCCTCTGACTTTTTATTGGATGATATGCTGCGCCGCGTTAGCAATGTGGCCAATTTTAGAGCCGAGCAGAAATCGCAAGAGCTGATTGTTCGCATAGATAAGAATGTGCCTATGGCTATAGTGGCCGATCCACAGCGACTAGCGCAGGTGCTAGCAAATCTCCTATCAAATGCTATAAAATTTACTCCAGAATACGGCAAAATTTATCTTTCTATCTCAAATATTAAGGAAACAGCTAGCGATTGCACATTGCTTTTTGAGGTGCTTGATACTGGCATAGGGATATCCAAAGCTCAGCAGCAGACACTTTTTGAGGCTTTCCATCAGGCAGATGGCAGTATATCACGCCGTTTTGGCGGCACTGGCCTTGGGCTTGCTATCTCCAAGAGCATTGTGGAAGGTATGGGAGGCCACATAGGCGTGGAATCAGAGCTGAACCACGGTGCCCGTTTCTTTGTTGAGCTGCAAATGCCAAAGGGCAAGGCTGTCCACGCAAGCAAACTAAATAGCTCCATTAATTGGAAGAATATCCGTGTGCTGGTGGTGGATGATGCGCCAGAAGTGCGCGAATATTTTGAAGATATCATGGCTAATATCGGCATCAATTGCAAGGTGGCAAGTGATGGCTATGAGGCGCTACGCCTTGTGGAGCAGGCAGATGGCTTCAATGTGATGTTTGTAGATTGGATGATGCCTGGCATGGATGGTGTGGAGCTAATGAATAAGGTGAATGAGCGTTTTGGCGATAATGCTGTGGTGATTATGATATCCTCAGTGGATATTGAGCAGATCAAAAAAAGCACCAATGCCAAGATAGAGCACTTTGTGGGCAAGCCGCTATTCCCATCATCAATTATTGATAGCATTAATGAATGCCTTGGATCAGTGAAAAATAGCGATCTTACGCTACATCCTGATGAGGGAGTCTTCCAAGGCAAGCATATACTATTGGCTGAGGATATAGAAATTAACCAAGAGATACTAATAGCCTTTCTTGAACACACTGGCGCAGAGATCACTTGTGCAAGTAATGGTCAAAAGGCAGTGGATATATTCGCCAAAGATGCACAATATTTTGATATCATCCTTATGGATATACATATGCCAGAGATGGATGGCTACCAAGCCTCTAAAATCATTCGTACACTTCCTAATGAATATGCACAAAATATCCCCATAATAGCCATGACAGCAAATGTCTTCCGCGAAGAT
>JAITWL010000384.1 GCA_031285285.1 Deferribacteraceae bacterium
GGCAAGGTTTGATATGGGCGTTAAGCTACAAAGACGAAAAGTATACGTTGAATAGTAACGAATTTAAAAATCCCCTAGCCGCCAAGCGGTTGGGGGATTTTTTTTTGAATACATAGAGAAAAGAAAGTATTTACGCCGTGTGGGTTATGATGCGTTGTTCGCAGTGGGTTAGGATGCGTGAAAAACTGCGATGATTTAAAAAATCATCTGTCGGGGTAACTGTCGGGATAAATTAAATAGTTCTTTATGGTTTATTCATATTTATCACATAGATAGCGATTATATTTAAAGGTTACCTCCTCCGCTTCTGCTTAATCTAATAGCTTCTCAGGGATATACCCTGAGAAGCTTTTTTATTTGCGCTTTTTCAGCGTTTATTGTCTTGTGACTTCCAGTGAAATTTCTTTAAATCCAAAATTTTTTTTGATTAAAATTAAGAACTATAGGATTGCCCCCTTCTTAGGGCGATCTTAATAATTAAATGTGAATTTGCAATTTATTGTTTTTGTGTTAATATGGCTTAAACAGGGGATATACTATGATGGTCAAGCTTACTGATGCTGTGCTTGCTCGTGTTGCCAAGGACGGACGCAAGCAAGCACTGCATACACATGCACAAAATGTTTCTGGCTATGCACAGATATTTGGAAATAAATGTGGCATAGGCGAAATTATGCACATTGCAGGTTGCCTACATGACATGGGTAAAGCTTCTCCAGAGTGGCAAGAGTATCTCAAGCGAAACAATCCCAATGAAAAAATGCCACATAGCATATATGGTGCGAAACACGCTTATGATGAAACGGTTGCATTTCGGTACGCAGCAGAGCTGATAGCTAACATTATAGCAGCACACCATGGTGAGCTTTACGATAGCATTTCGCCTGATGGCACAACTCCACTAATTGATAAACTTGCAAGCACTACAGATTTTCCATCATATGATCATGAACTCAATATTGATATAAATATTTTGAAAGAGGAGTTTATGTCTGCTATTGTTTCTGTTGAGAAATCAGACCAAGCCTTTGGCTTATCTATGCTGACAAAGTTTGCCTTTTCCTGCCTTGTTGATGCAGATAGGCTTGATGCTTATTTGATGGAAAGTCAGGAGGTTTATAAAGCACCAACTATGCCTGACTGGGGTGGATTGATATTGGCATTAGAGCATTCACTTCATGCAAGAAGTAAGCAAAAACCAACCTCAAAAATGGCAGAACAGATGGCGGAGTTGCGGCAGAAAGTGTCAGAAGATTGCCAAGCAGCAGGTTTGCGTGATATTGGTATCTACAAACTTGAAGTACCCACTGGTGGCGGCAAAACCTTATCTAGCCTGCGTTTTGCGCTAGAACATGCGAAAAAACATAAGCTAGATCGTATAATATATGTTATTCCATATTTATCAATCTTGAGTCAAACAGCAGATGAAATCCGCACAGCACTTGGGCTAGATGAATGGATGTTGCTAGAGCATCATTCTAACTTTTTATCAGATCCTAATGATGAGAAAAACTATAAATTACATACAGATCGCTGGGATGCACCCATTATCTTGACTACACAGGTGCAGTTTTTAGAAAGTATTTTTTCTGCAAGAGGCTCCGATCTTCGTAAGCTTCATCATATGGCTCAAAGCGTTATGATATTTGACGAAGCGCAGAGTATGCCCATAAAATGTATACATCTTTTTAATAGTGCCATGAACTTTCTGAATCGTGTTTGCAAAAGCACTATTCTCTTATGTACAGCTACACAGCCACCATTTGGCGCAGTTCTGAAAAAGATATGTTTCTCCCCAAACCCATCATTAACTCCGTTCATTAAACCTCCTCAACGTTATCATTTAGATAATAAACTCACTACACTTGGCTACACATTTCCAGAGCTAGCAGCATTTGTGCAAGAAAAACATCAAATTTCAACTCTTGTGATTGTGAACACAAAGGCGGCAGCAAAAGAGCTTTACAAAGAATTGAAGGTACTTGGTCTGCCAGCGTTACATTTGAGTACAGGCATGTGCTCTGCTCATCGTGATGCTGTGATCGCAGAATTGCGCAGACGTATCAGTCCAGAAGTGGGCGAGCCTGTGATCTGCGTGTCGACACAACTGATCGAAGCAGGTGTGGATATTTCTTTGGACTGTGTTATCCGTGATCTTGCAGGATTAGATAGCATATATCAAGCGGCTGGAAGGTGCAATCGGCATGGTGACGACAATGATGTGAAAAATGTATATGTAGTGAATATAAAAGGGGAAAATCTTAACAGATTGCCAGATATAAAGATCGGTGCAGAGATAACACAGAGACTGACTAATGATAATAATGGAGATTTACATAGTATTGACATAAGTGAATATTATAGGCTTTATTTTGATGAAAGATGTAGCTTGATGGATTATGATACACAAGATAAATCAGGCACAGTGTATGATCTATTGTCAGAGAACAGGAAGGGTAGTAACGCTTACAGAAAGAAAGTGCAAGCCCCTGCACTTAGGCAGGCAATACATTCTGCTGCTGATGAGTTCTTTGTGATTGATAAAGGGCGCACAGATATTATTGTGCCCTATGGCGCAAGTGTAAAGCTTTTGAATGATTTTATGCAATTGCAAGAGCCACAGGATATAAAAAAGAAGCACCAATTATTAAAAGAAAT
>JAITWL010000054.1 GCA_031285285.1 Deferribacteraceae bacterium
ATGCAACAATAAAAAATAGAAAATATAGAAAATGATGTTAAATAATTGGAATGATTTTTAAATAAGCTAAACAGCACCATTGAATTAAAATTATCAAAAACACTATCCCATTTTAATAATTACATGATATAATACCCGTCAGAGGTTACATTATGAAAGTACGTCAAATATCTATTTTTATTGAAAATGAACTTGGCCGCCTATATGAGGTGACCCGTCTGCTGGGCGATAATAGCTTGAATATACGCGCTTTGTCGCTGGCAGATACCAGCGATTTTGGCATCATCAGGCTGATTGTGAATGATCCTGTCAAGGCGCATGACATCTTGAAGGCTGCAAGCTTCACCGTGGGCATCAATGAAGTTGTCGCTGTGGCTATCCCCGATGTGCCAGGCGGGCTAGCGGATGTGCTCGGCTATATCGGCGATAACAAAATCAATATCGAATACATGTATGCCTTTGTGGACGACAGCGGCAAAGATGCCGTGATGGTATTCCGCTTTGATGATGTTGACAATGCGCTTGCCGTGCTTACAAAATCGCCATACAAGGTGCTTAACGAGGAGAAGGTCTTTAATATATGAATAGCACTAGCAACATGTGGCAGCAAGAGATAGAGACCATGCCCCTTGAACAGATGCGTAATTTACAGCTTGAGCGCTTACAAAGCCTCGTTAAGCGTGCGTATCAAGATGTAGCACATTATAAGAAATCTTTTGATACTTGCGGGCTGCGGCCTGAGGATATCAAGAGCCTCGATGATATAGTGAAACTACCCTTTGTGGTGAAGCAAGATCTGCGGGATAACTATCCTTATGGCATGTTTGGCGTGCCACTAAAGGATATCGTGCGTATACACTCATCTTCTGGCACCACAGGCAAGCCAACAGTGGTTGGCTACACAAAGAGCGACTTGCAAATGTGGCATAGCCTTGTGGCACGGACTATGAGCATGGGCGGCGTCACAGCAAACGATATTGTGCAGGTGGCCTTCACCTATGGCTTGTTCACAGGCGGCTTTGGGCTGCACTCTGGCGCGGAGCATATAGGCGCGAGCGTTATCCCTGTGTCTAGCGGCAACACTATGCGCCAGCTAATGATTATGAAAGATTATCGCACGACAGTGCTTATCTGCACACCATCCTATGCGCTCCATATAGCGGAAACTATGGATAAAGAAGGTGTATCAAAAGACGATATCTGCCTAAAATATGGTCTCTTCGGTAGCGAACCTTGGGGCGAGAAGCAACGTCGCGAGATAGAGGCGCGGCTGGGGCTTGTGGCTACTGATAATTATGGCCTTTCCGAAGTGATGGGGCCTGGCATAGGCGGCGAATGCCTCTGCAAGAGCGGCATGCACATCAATGAAGATCAAGTTTACCCTGAGATCATCGATCCTGACACGCTCGAAGTCTTGCCCGAAGGCAGCCGCGGGGAGCTAGTGCTCACAACGCTTACGCGCGAAGCTATGCCTATGATTCGCTACCGCACAAGGGATATCACCCGCCTATACCGCGAAAAATGCGACTGCGGGCGCACGCTGATCAAGATGGATAAGCCAGCAGGCCGCACAGATGATATGTTCATAGTGAATGGTGTAAACGTATTCCCATCGCAGGTGGAGGATGCATTGCGCGCTTTTGAGGAAGCCACGCCGCACTTTATGATTTACCTGCGCAAGAAAGGCGCGCTAGATGAGGTGGAGATACAGCTTGAAGTCTCAGAAGCGCTATTTTTCGATGAGATGAAAAAACAGAAAGAGCTGCTAGATAATATGACAGCGCGTTTCGCGTCACTATTGCAGATTAAGCCAAAGATAAAGCTAGTAGACCCGCGCAGCCTACAGCGCTTCGAAGGCAAGGCAAAGCGTGTGGTGGATGAGAGAGGATTGTAGTCGCTGTGCTTAATATCGTCATCATAGCTATATTTTGTTTTCTGCTGCTTGCCCTGCTTCGCAAGAAACGCAAGCAACGCCCCACCAATCAGGACAAAGCCTCAGACGAAGGCGCAGCCTATGAGGCTCAAGGTGACTATCCCGCCGCGCTAGCCATATATACCAAGGCTGCAGGGCTAGGCGATATCAACAGCATCAATAATATTGCCCGCTTCTATTATGAAGGCTTGGCTGTGGATCAGAGCTATGCTGCTGCTATGGCTTGGTATCGCAAGGCTGCGAAGCTTGGTTCGCTGATTGCACAGCAGAAAGTTGGCTATATGTACGCCAATGGCCTTGGCACAGTGAAAAGCTACAAGAAAGCCATGCGCTGGTATGAACGAGCTTATAACAGCTATAAAGATGGCTGGGCAGCTAATAAGATTGGCTCACTCTATGAAAATGGCTATGACAAGGGTGGTGTAAACTATACGCTTGCCTTCGCATGGTATTCCAGAGCGGCTGAACAAAGCGCAGAAGGCATGAATAACCTTGGCCGTATGTATTACAATGGCTGGCATGTGGAGCAGAGCTATAGCACGGCTATGGAATGGTATGACAAAGCTGCTCAGGCGGGTGATGCATGGGCTGTGGCTAATCTTGCCTATATGTATCTGCATGGCGAAGGCTGTGAGCAGGATGTGGAAAAATCAATCAAATTTTACCGTCAGGCGGCCGATCTTGGCAGCGCACATGCGCTCACTATGCTTGGCAGCATATATTATAATGGTTTCATGATGGCAGAAGACTATAGCGAAGCCGCATATTGGTTTGGGCGTGCATATGATGAGCATAAAGACGGCTGGGCAGCTAATAAGATTGGCACGCTCTATGAAAATGGCTTTGGAGTGCCAATTGATCATGCGCTAGCCTTTGAATGGTACGAAAAATCTGCTAACACAGGCTGCCACGAAGGGATAAATAGCCTTGGCACTATGTATCTTCATGGCAAGCATGTGCCACAGAGCTATGAAATGGCTGTGCAGCTATATACGCAATCAGCCGAGGCTGGAGATACTTGGGGCATGGCTAATATCGGCTGGCTATATCGCAATGGCTTTGGTGTGAAGCAGGATACAGAGAAGGCACTTTATTATTACAATAAGGCCGCTGGCCTTGGCAATGCCTATGCCCTAGATATGCTAGGCAACCTTTATTACTATGGCGAACTAGTGGAACAGGACTATAGCAAGGCATTCCATTGTTTCAGCAAGTCTAGTGAGCTTGGTAGTGATGATGGCATGAGCGATTTGGCCTATATGTATGAGCATGGCCTCCATGTGGAGCAAGATGGGCATAAGGCGCTGGAGCTATATTCGCAAGCAGCTAAGAGAAACCATAGCAGCGCACTTCATGGCATCGCCCGCATCTATGCTGAAGGCTGTGGCGCTGTGGAGCAGGATCTTGAAAAGTCGCTAGAATATCACCTGAAAGGCACTGAGCTAGATTATGATTGGGGCTATATAGGTGCAGGCTGGCAATTTGAGCATGGCGAAGGCTGTGAGCAGGATTATGGCCGCGCTATAGAATATTACCTCAAGGCAGTGAGCCTTGGAAACGGCTGGGCGGCGCATCGCATAGGCTATTGCTATGAGATAGGCATGTTAGGCCAGCTTGCTGATTATGAAAGAGCCGTGGAATGGTATATCAAAGCCACTGAGCTTGATTATGCTGAGGCTTTCAGCTATGTTGGCAATATGTATTATAATGGCTTTGGCGTGCCGCCAAGCTATGAGCTAGCCATAGAATGGTATATGAAAGGCGTTGCGGCTGGCGATTCGCAATCAATGACACGCATGGGCGAGATGCACGAAGATGGCGAAGGCACAGAGGTGAATTGCGGCAAGGCGCTCTATTATTATAAGATGGCAGCAGAGCTTGATAATGAGCTGGCGCTCTATAATGCAGCCCAGCTATATTATGACGGCCGCGGTGCTAACCAGAGCTATGAAAAAGCGCTAGAATATTTCATAAAAGCCTGCGAGCTAGATGCCGATGATGCAGCAATAGCTGTGGCAGAAATGTATGAAAAAGGCGAAGGCACAGAAGTGAATCTGAAAGAAGCCCTGAAATATTATAAGCTAGCCTATAGCTGCGGAGAAGATGTGTCAGCGAAAATCAGAGAGCTGATTGTGCGGATTAATAAATAGTAAAGGAGACAATGCAGATTTCTCTGCATTGCCCTTTTCAGGAGTTGGATAGAAGGAGATTATTTATAAAGCTTCTTTTCTGCACATTTTATATCTAAGGCATCCTGCCAATTTTTGATGGTGATTGCGCCTAGCTTTGCTGCTCCCTCGTAGAATGGGTGTGTAGCGTGCTGTTGCAATAGCTCGAAATAACGATAAGCCCATGTGAGCACATGTTCTCGCAACAATTCTTCTAGATGCGCTTTATCTTTGGCATTTGCCAGCACTGCAACCATAAAGAACAGCAGCCCTATATGATCTTCTGGTTCGTTCATTCCTGTATCTAGCTGGATGGCTGTCTTTCTCAGGAATGCTTTTAGCTCCATCAGTGAGTCGCCACTCATTAGATTTTCTTTATCTAAATACACCGATCCCCAAGGCGGCGCCATCAAGCTGCCTGTGCCGATAAAAAGCTCTTCATAGGCAGCATTCATACTATCTCTGGCCTGCAAGCCTTTTTGGATTAGCGTCAGCGCATCGTTTGCTGATATTGGCCACTGGATATCGCTTGCCAGCAGCTCATGCACTGGCAAGCTGTTGCTAGAGGCTGGGGAATGGTAAAATACCACTCCCAATATTTTTGCAGTAGCCTCTATTTCAGAGAACGCAATCATTTTGCGCCCTTATGAAGCTTTAGCACCAGATTAGGCGCTGTTTCCTTTGAGCTAGCTAAGCCGTGCACATCTGCCACCTTGCCATATTTTCTGCGCAAGTCTGCGATTTCGCCGCAATCAAGCGCGACAAGCGGGCAAGCTGCCACACAGGCAGGCTGTTCACCTTTTTCCACTAAATCAGCGCAAAAATCACATTTATACGATTTGCCAAGCTCTTCATTGATGGTTGGTGCATTGTATGGGCAGGCAGAGGCGCAGTTGCCGCAGCCTATGCATTTGGTCTTGTCATTATTAACAATGCCTGTGGCCTTATCCTTCTGCATAGCGCCTGTAGGGCAGACTTCCGTGCAGGCGGGTTTGCTGCAATGGTTGCAAGCAATTGAGAGCGAATAGACCACAGCATTATGAGTCACTGTGCCCTTGCTACCCACTTTGAAGCCGCCAGTTTCCACATGATAAGGCTTACGATAATTAATGCCAAACACTTGATTATTTTTATCTTTGCAAGCGACCTGGCAAGCCTTGCAGCCGCTGCATATACTTGAATCTGAATAAAATCCATATTGAGCCATGATTATCCCCTCCTACGCTTTTTCAATCTGCACCAGTATTGACTGGTGAGCGTTACCATTTGCAAGGGCTGTGCGGCGATCAGTTGTCAACACATTCACATTACCGTTGCGATCTTCCCCTTTCTCATCTGGGCTATACCAAGCGCCAGACGGAGTTGCGACAACTCCAGGCATTATGCGGGTGGTCACTTCTGCTTTGATGTAAGTCGCGCCACGGTCGTTATAGATGCGTAGCAGATCTCCCGATTCGATTTTTTTCTCTTTTGCATCATCAGGGTTGATCCATAACACTTGTGGATAGACCTCTTTTAGCGCAGGGATGCTATAAAATGTTGAGTTATCACGATTTTTGCTCTTCCATGTGATCAGCTGAAATGGATACTGAGCCACGCGCTTATCCTGTGGTCCTTCCCATGCTGGCACATAGTTTGATAGGGCAGGGATTTCAGGATTTTTCATATCAAAGAGCGCTTTTGAGAAAATCTCAATCTTGCCAGAAGCTGTGCTAAATTTATTATTCTTCGGATCTTTGATCTGCTGCTCAAAGGCAACATAATCGCCATCTGCTGACTTATCAAATAGGAATATGCGTTCTTTGCGAGAGAGCATCTCATTGAATGTGGGTATCTTCTCACTTGAATGCGCTTTTCTTGTATTTTCCCACACTAGCTCTATCCACTGGCGCTGTGTGCGGCCTTCAGTGAATGCTTTTTCCACGCCCATTTTGCGAGCAACATCAGTGATCCAGTCATAGTCGTGACGACGCTCAAATTCAGGCTCTACAGACTTTTCATTAAGTATGATATAGCTACCAGAGCCCCATGTGCCTGCAATATTCCAGCCTTCAAGGAAAGTGGTAGCAGGAAGCACAAGGTCTGCATATTTTGCAGACGGAGTCATAAACACATCATGCGATACGATAAACTCAATCTTGCTTTCATCTTCCAAAAGAGCCTTAGTCTTATTCAGATTAGGGTTTTGGTTCATCATATAGTTGCCGCCCAAGCTGAAAAGCATCTTGATATTAGTATCAAGCTTATCAGCGCCTACAAGGCCATCTTGAGGGCGCACGCGGGTGTGATCTTCTGCGGCATCCATCCAGTTCATGATATTGATAGAGGCTTTGATTGGGTTAGTGCCTATCGGTAGGCCTGATGCATGTTTACGCCCAGCGCTTCCGAGGTTACCGCCTGCCCAGCCGCCTTTGATGCCTACATTACCTGTCAAGATAGCCAACACAGCCATGCCACGTGCTGTGCGCTCACCGCAAGAATGTCGCTGTGGCCCCCAGCCTTGGATCATCGCTGCTGGCTTAGCTTTTGCATACTCGATAGCGAATGAGCGAATCTTAGCAGCTGGCACTTTGCAGATAGCCTCAGCCCATTCTGGAGTTTTCTTGATGCCATCTTTTTCGCCAAATAGATAGGCATATAGCGATTCTTTTTTGTCAACGCCTTCAGGCAGAGTTTGCCCGTCAAAACCAATTGTATAAGTATCAATAAATTTTTGATTATGTAGCTTTTCATTGATGATTACATAGGCCATAGCATCAATAAGCGCATTATCAGTGGTAGGCAGAAGCGGGATCCACTCATCAGCATAAGCCACAGCTGAATCAGAATAACGAGGATCAACAACTATCACCTTGCCGCCTTTCTTTTTAAATTCCGAAAGGTAAAAATTGCTATGACCAAAAACATTTTCTGCTGGATTATGCCCCCAAAGGACTACCAGCTTTGAATTTAGTATAGTTTTCATAGAGCTGCCAGAGTTTGCTATGCCATAAGTGTAAGGAGTGACCTTGGCAGTGTTGCCTACGCTGACAGAGTGATAATAGCCAAGGAAGCCGCCAGATAGATTGAATAAACGCTTCATAAGGAGGTCTGATGAGAATACGCCGCCTGTCTGCGAAGTGGCTACTGTGAGAAAACGGCTGGCAGGGCCATATTTAGCTGTGAGCTTCGCCACATTATCAGCAATCATCGAGGTGGCTTCATCCCATGTGATGCGCTGAAATTTGCCTTCGCCACGTTTGCCAACACGCTTCATGGGGTATTTAAGCCTATTAAGATCATACTGGAAATTTCTGTATGCACGACCGCGGACGCAGGCACGCATCACAGGCATATTGCTTTTGGCATCTGTAGCCTTGGTGCTGATCCTTGTCACTACGCCATCCTGCACATGCGCCATCACGGTACATTTGCCACCACAGTCAAAAGTGCTGGCCACTTGATAAACTTTTTCGGGTGTTGCAGGTGCAATCTCCGCAGCAAATGCTTTGTCTGTAGTGAGCTTTCCCGCCACCAATGGCACCGAAATGCTGGCAGCTACCTTCATGAAACCACGACGAGTCATTTCAATCTTAGTCATATTTTCCCTCCTTCTGATTCAAATGAAAACAATAGATAAAAGTAGCTGAAATAGTTGGCACGATCTATTTTTGAAATCTTAAAATTATTTAAGAAATCTTAATAATTAGGCGTAACTTATTGATATTAAAGATATTTACCAATAGAACTTTATTTTACTCTTTGAAAAATTTATAGCCAATCCCCCATACTGTCAGGAGGTATTTAGGTTTGGACGGATCGTTTTCAATTTTTTCTCTAATCTTACGTACGAACACAGCTATGCTTGTGAGCTCTCCAGTGTAGTTTTCTCCCCAAACGTACTCTTGCAGCTGTTCTTTAGAGAATACCACCCCAGGATGGAGCGCCAGATATGAGAGGATATCAAATTCTTTTGGTGTCAAATCCACTGCATGGCCGTTTATTTTGACATCATGCCGCTTGAAATCAATCTCCAGATCGCCAGATGTGTAGATATCAGTATCATTCAGCGGTATCACACGCCATTGTTGCCGCCTGAGCTGAGCCTCAACCCTGAGCAAAAGCTCTTCTGGGCTGAATGGTTTCACCACATAATCATCTGCGCCAGCATTGAAGCCTATGCTTTTATCCACAATATCGCCTTTGGCAGAAAGTATAATTATAGGCACTTTGCTGCCAGCCTCCCGTATGCGGCGGCAGACTTCAAAGCCATTGAGCTTGGCCATCATCACATCCAAGATCACCAGATCTGGCTGTTCTTTTTCAAAAACGGCCAACGCCTGCAAGCCATCAGCAGCATAGCAAAAGCTGTAGCCAGCATCAGTGATAATCATCTCCACTGCCATCTTAATACTCAGCTCATCATCCACAAGCATAATCTTAGCCATAATACTAGTTCCTCTCATCTCTAAAGCGCGGCAGGAATACTCACTGTGAAGTGGCTACCTTTATTAAGCTCGCTTTCCACAGTGATTTTGCCGCCATGTAGCTCTGTCAGCTCTCTGGCTAAGGAAAGCCCAAGCCCGCTACCATTATAAGGCCGATGCGCAGAGCTATCTCCTTGCACAAATTTATTGAAAATTAAACCTAGATGGCCTTTGCCGATGCCTATTCCATTATCTTTCACATGGATGTATATTTCTCTTAGATTGGCATCATAATCCACCCAAAGATCAATTTTGCCGCCTTCCTGAGTGAATTTAATGGCGTTGGATACTATATTTTCTACGATGCAACGCAACTTTTCCCTATCAGCATTTATTATAGGTACATCTCTGCTGACTGTCGATGCAAAGCTTATGCTTTTTTTGGTGATAAGCGGCTGCATAACGCTATCCACTGCGTTGATCACATCTACTATATCTACAGGCTCTAGGAAAAGCTCTGTCTTGCCAGCCTCCAGCCGAGCCATATCAAGGATATTATTGATCAATGTCAATAGTATGTTGCCATTATGCTTGATCTCGTGCATGATCTGCTTTTGCTTATCATCCACCTCTGCTGTCTGCGCACTTTTTTCAAGCACTTCTGCAAAGGCTATAATAGCTGTGAGCGGGGTGCGCAGCTCATGGCTCATGATTGCGAGAAACTCCGATTTATATTGATTATCATCCAGAAGACGATTGTTAATTTCCGCCAGCTGAGCCTGTTGAGATTCTAAGATTGCATTGGCATCAACTAAATCCTGCGTGCGAAGCTTCACTTTGTTTTCAAGCTCGTTATAAAGCGTACGAAGCTCATTGATAACACTGCTAAAATGAAGCATCAGATCCTTGATTTCCGCCTGAGCGTTGATATCCTCAGCATTCAGCTCAGTATCAAAATTACCCGTTTTCAGCCCCTCAGTAGCCATCTTGAGCTTACGCAGAGGCGTTGTCACAAGCATTGCTGTGGCATAGTAAATAATCAGCACAAGCATGAGCATCAAGATACAGAAAAAAGCAATTTCCTGTATCATATTGGCTTTTTTATTATCAATATAAATATCAACAGGCATCACAATGCTTAGCACACCGCCGAGATCGCCTATCTCCAAGCCTTCCTTGGCATAGCCAAGCACATCTTTTTCTCCAGCAGGCTCACCATGACATTCAAGGCATGTCTGGTCAATTTTCATCGGCACGACATAGCGAAAAGTAGGCTTATCAGCATAATCAGCTAATTCATAAGCTTCTTGGAGATCCCTATCGGCCAAGAAGCGGGCAATAGCAGCACTTTCAAATGCATCTGCCACATCATCTGGATTGCGTGGCTTATTATTGACATAGCGGATGATATAATCTGTCTTGAGCCCAAATAGCTTGCCTATGCTTTTGCCCACAAGCGAGCAATGCAGACCCTTAAAATTATATTCGCCATTGGCATCATGGTTGATCTTGTCTTGGTTGATTGCCATAAACTCCCATACAGCATCTAGCTGCTGAGATAGCACATAGGCTTTTTCCCGCATTTCTTTTTCGACCTGTTGCTGCTGAGAATAGTTGCTCCAGACAATATAGAGGGAAACACCCACTATCACAACAGCGGCAAATAGAATAATAAAGCGTGTCTGTAGGTTAATTCTATCCATATGTCACTTCTGGATAAGCTGTTGCGGCTGCATACGGACAAAATCTTGCTCCATAGCGCAGCTTTTTGCTTTGATTAGTATGGAAGGCTTAGTTATTGTTTCTGGCGGAAGTATGGCGATTTCAGATACGAGCACATCATCTGCATGGATTCTGCGAAGCACATCCAGCGGCCCCCATTCAAGGCAGCCCATCACGCAAGCATCCACACAGGCCAGCCATTCGCCTTGCTCCCTAAGGTTGATGCAGGCATCGCACTTGGCAATTTTTCGCAATGATTCAACATACTGCGGCACCTCGTATGGACAGGCAGAGACACAATAACGACACTTGATGCACATCGCAGGATCATGCTGCACAGTGCCATCTTTCGCTAAATGCATAGCACCAGTGGGGCAGGAGCGGACACACTTAGGCTGCTCGCAATGGTTGCAAGCAGAGGAATAGTGATACACTGCAGGCATAGGATAGGGAGCTGTTTCATAAGTGCGCACCTGCCTAAATAGGACATTTTCAGGAAGGTTATTCTTATCCTTGCAAGCCAGCTGACAAGCTCGGCAACCAAGGCAACGTGTCATATCAATATAAAAGCCATACTTTTGCATGTATATATTATATATCAGTTACAAATATTTTGCCAGTGCATTATGCGAAAGAGGTCTACGAGTGCAACTTGCATAGTATCACAAGAAATTTGGGTTGCGATTCTTTTTAAATATGACATACTGTTATACAGGGGGTGTTGTTATGTCTCATGCAATTTGGTTCATATCTTATAAACTAAAAGCTGGCAAATCCGAAGAGGAATTCTTGCTTGCATCAAAAAAATGTAATGACGAAGTTTTATCCAAACAAAAAGGCTATATTTCTTGGGAAGTTCTCCGTGATGGTGATATGTGGGTTGATTTGGTGAAGTGGGAGAGCGCTGAGGATGCCAAGAATGGCGAAACCGCAGGTGCAGGCAATCCCGCTGCGCGTGATTTTTACTCTTTTATAAATATGAAAACCTGCAAGCTCCAGCTTTATATTGTTGAAAAAAGCCATTGATTGAGAACTACAGATAAACGTCATTAGACTTGTCATGAAATGCCAAGACCCATTCGCTTCGCTTCGGGGTGACAGCACACGTCATTGCGGCCTTGAGCCGCAATCCAGAATAAATCCAGTGGAGGCGTATTCCCCAT
>JAITWL010000370.1 GCA_031285285.1 Deferribacteraceae bacterium
AAGAGATTAATAGCCAACTGGTAGGGAAAACTTTTCCACCACTTTTTGAGGCTACCACTTATGGCGAAAAGGGCATAGGCTTTAATGTGCTTGAGCCTGATGTTATGCCACTTAGCATACAGGGCGACTATGAGGGAACCTTAGGTTTTCGCAGGCGCGGAGATTCGATAATGGTAAGCGTGCTTGGGGAAGATAAACGTGGAGATATGCAGCCTGGGCAGAATGCACAGCGTGAAGTGATCCAAAATATCAATATGGACACCGCTTCCAAGTATTATGATGTCGCTGATGGCTTGAAGCTAGCCTTTGATGCAGGCTCATTATTTGCAGCTGATGGCTTTACAGGCACAATAGGCTCAGGCGTAGGCGTAGAGCTTGGTAATATTGATATAATTGAGAACCAACTGCTTGGTGCATACACCAAGGTGGGCAATCGCATCGGCCGCACTGAATCTACAAAAGCATTTAACTCAACAGTGACTACCCACAGTGAGAATCAGAAGGCGGCTCAGCTAGGCTCAAGCAGCGAGGATGTCACCGCGCTTGCTATGAAGATGGAGCAGGCCAAGAGTGCCTATGAATACGCCATGTCCATCACATCGCAAGCTAGCCAATTCTCGATAATGGATTATATGCGGTAATAAATTCACTTGATAACAATTCCTAAAAGTAATATAACCATATTCTCTTAAGGAGTTAAAAAAATGCATTTTCCAAAAGTACGTCCACGCCGTCTGAGAGCCAATCCCTTGATTCGTCGCATGGTACGTGAAACGGCTATATCTGTGGATGATTTCATATACCCGCTCTTCGTTTGTGAGGGTGAAAATATCAAAAAGCCCATTAGTTCTATGTCTGGTGTCTATCAGATGAGCGTTGATCATATCGTGGCTGAATGCTTAGAAGTGGAGAAGCTGGGGATTCCTGCTGTGCTGCTATTTGGCATACCATCACATAAGGATGCTATTGGCAGCGAAGCCTATAACGATTTTGGCGCTCTGCAAAACGCTATCAGAGCGATTAAGTCTGCCTGCAAAAACCTGCTAGTGATCACAGATGTTTGCTTCTGTGAATACACTGATCATGGACATTGTGGCATATTGAAAGATAATGATGTGGATAATGATGCCACCTTAGATATTCTCTGCAAGGAAGCTCTATCGCATGCTAGAGCTGGAGCGGATATTATTGCCCCCAGTGATATGATGGACGGCCGCATAGGCGCTATACGCAAAGCACTTGATGAAAATGGCTTTCAGAATACCCCTATCCTTAGCTATGCTGTGAAATACGCATCATACTTCTATGGTCCATTCCGTGAGGCTGCTGAATCTGCGCCAGCCTTTGGTGATCGTAGGGCATACCAGATGGATCCAGCTAATAGGCGCGAGGCATACAAAGAGGCGCGCCAAGATATAGCTGAGGGTGCAGATATGCTTATGGTGAAGCCAGCTCTTGCCTATCTGGATATCATCCGCGATGTGAGAGCCTTGACAGATTTGCCTCTAGTGGCGTATAATGTGTCAGGCGAATATTCTATGATTATGAATGCCATTGAGAAAGGTTGGGTTAACAAGGAGATCATTTTGGAGACATTGCTGTCAATAAAACGTGCAGGGGCTGATATGATCATCACCTACCACGCTAAAGAAGCTGCGAAGATGTTGTAGACTATGGCTAAGAGGACAGTACAACATGTAAAATTTTATGATGTTCGCAAGAAGCATGGCATTTATGGCATGGTAATAAGGCTGTTGCTATTTATAGCATACCGCCTAATTACGCTCTATTGCCTGACTTGGCGAATTAAAATCATTGGTGAGGACTATCTCAATCAGTGCCGCGATGAAAAGAAGGGGTTGGTGCTGGCGCTTTGGCATGACCAGCTGTTGCCGTTGACTGTATCACAGCGTAAGAAGGGCATGGCTACTATCGCTTCACAGAGTGATGATGGTGAATTTATCACCACATTGCTACATATCTGGGGCTACGATGTAGCAAGGGGGTCGTCTAGCCGAGGCGGCGCAGCAGCCATTGTGGGCGCAAAGAAATTTCTTAAGCAAGGTCTCCCGCTAGCAATCACTGTGGATGGCCCTACAGGACCGCGTCATAAAGTGAAGCCTGGCGCTATCTATGTAGCAAAACGCACCAATACGCAGATTGTTCCTGCATTTGCAAATGTAAAGAATTATATACGCTTTGGCACGTGGGATAAATTGATCCTGCCACTGCCATTTTCTAAGGTGGAAGTGTTTTTCACCGAACCAGTGTCTCTGTCTGAAGATGTTTCGGAAGAAAGTGTGAATATTGACCGACGTATGATTGAAAAAGTAATGTTGGAGCGCACAAGTGAAATTTCTCCTAATTTTATATAATATTTGTTTGATATTTTGCTATATCCCTGCTTTATTAGTGGGGCTAGTTTTTAAGAAAACGAGAACGCCTCTCGCCTTTCAGTGGCTTGGACTTGGCTTGCCTAAGCGCAAACAAGGCAAGCAGTGCAGCATATGGATACATTGTGCAAGTGTTGGGGAAGTGCGCAGCATTGCGCCTTTGATAGCATGGCTTCGCAAGGCTTACCCTGAGCGCGCGATACTGATATCTACGTTCACAGAAACTGGCTATAGCACCGCCACAAAAGTGCTGAAGCCTGATGTGCAATTTCTGATACCGCTTGAAAATCCACCTGCAATAAATTGGCTTATCAAGGAGCACGATGTCCGCTTGCTCATCATCACAGAGACAGAGCTGTGGCCGCAGCTCATAAGGTCTGCTGCAAAACGCATACCACTGCTCTTGTTGAATGGCCGAATATCGGACAAAACTTTCGCTAATTATAAGCGTTTCTCATTCATCACATCACGGGCGTTGGCTCGCTTTAAGTATATTTATGCTAAGAGTGAGGGAGATGCTATTCGCTTTAAATCTATTGGCGGGCGACTCGTGGAAAGCGGTGGCAACATCAAATATAGACATGAGGCTAGTGCCTTAAATGAGGCATTAGCAACGCGCTTTAATGGTAAGAGACTAGCTCTTGCCGCCAGCACACACTTTCCAGAAGAAGAGCTATTTTTTAGCTGTGCACGAAGCTTTAAAAGTCACTATGATAAAGTGCTACTTGCGCCAAGACACATCAAACGCTCACAGGAAATTTTGGCTATAGCAGATGGCATGGGGCTTTCAGTTGGGCTATATACAAAGAATGACTTTGATAAAGACATCATTATTATTGACACTTTCGGCTTGCTCGAATCGCTTTATCAGCTATCAGAGCGGATATTTATTGGCGGATCGCTTGCAAATGTTGGTGGACATAATGTTTTTGAAGCTCTGCAATATAATAAGCCTATCTGCACTGGCCCACATATCCAAAATTTCAATGATATCATCCCATTAGGCGTGGAGCATAACATCATAACAATAGTGAATGACAAAGCAGAGCTTTTGCGTTATTTTGAAGAGGATGAGCCAAACGCAAATGCGAATTTCCAAGCGTTTTTTCAGGCTCTAAAAAAAGAGCAAGAGCATTATGAGCATAGCATCATGGCAAGCATAAAGGCTGTGATGTTGTGATATAGGATATGTTATGTATTGGCTTCTTAAAGGCTTAACTGCCTTTTTACACAAATTGTCGCTACCTAATGTGCAGAAATTTGGCGCTTTTATAGGTTTGCTGGCTTGGTATACCATGCCAGGCAGGCGCAAAGTAGCCAAAATTAATGCGGAGGTTGTTGGCGCGGCAGATCCTGCTAAGACTGCAAAAGAATCATTTAAGCATAGCTTTACGTCTTTTTTAGAAACTGTTTTTATTGGCATTGTTGATCAACAATTTATTGATAAGTATGTTACAATCGAAGATAAGCATTATTATGATGATCTAGTCGCACAAGGGCAGTCTTTTGCCTTTGTAAGCGGGCATATAGGCTCTTGGGATCTTGTGAGCCCTGTGGCTACGCTAGCTTGGGATATGAAGCTGATCACAGTTGGGCGTATGACCAATAGCAAGGGGATGAATCGCTTTATTGATGATCTGCGAAATGCTACAGATCGGATTGTTTATATCCAGCAATTTGGCTATCTTGAGAAGCTTAATGACTATGTGAGTCGCGGCTATATCCCAGGATCACTTTTAGATCATATTGGCACACCTAGGGATAGCTTTTTTGCGCCTTTTTTTGGGATGGAAGTGGAAACACTTGCAGGCATGGCGGTATTTTGTGCTCGCAGGAAGATTCCCATGTTGCCCTGCTATCTCTTGCGCACAGCGAATGGCTTTGTATTACGCCCTAGTAAGCCTATCTGGCCAGATCGAGATTTGAAACCAAAAGAGCGCATACATGATCTCTTAGTGAAGATGAATCAAGAATTTGAAAAAATAATCAAAGAGCATCCTGAGCAGTGGTTTTTAATGCACAGGCGCTTTAAAAGAATAAAGAAGGATGCAGATGGAAAAACGTCCAGTAGTCTTTATAGATAGAGATGGCACAATCAATCTAGACGGCGGCTATATCAACGATGAGCAGAATTTTGCCATCTATCCCTTTGCCGCGCAAGCAATCCGCATGCTGAATATGCACAAGGTACTAGCAGTGGTGGTGACAAACCAATCAGGCATCGGTAGAGGCTTTTACACAATGGAAGTGATGCAGCACCTACACGCAAAGATGAATATGCATCTGAAAAGTCAAGGCGCTTTTGTGGATGGTATTTACTACTGCCCACACGACCCAAATGCCAAGGCCGCGGAATATCGAATAGATTGCGATTGCCGCAAACCTAAGACAGGCATGCTGGATCAAGCTATCCGCGAGCTGCCTATTGATACTAGCCGTATGGCAATGGTAGGCGATAAATATAGTGATATGCAGGCAGGTTTTACGCT
>JAITWL010000083.1 GCA_031285285.1 Deferribacteraceae bacterium
ATCGTCAGCTATTTTAGCAAGTAAAGGCGCGATATCCATACCCAGCGAAACCATCCGAGCGCAAAGATGCCTTGATAGATTAAGATCCAAAGCCGCCACTAGATTCATTGGCTCTTTGCTATATGTATCCATAATAAGTTTTGCTATTTTGCTATTTTTATTGGCATAGGCCAAAAAGCTATTGAATAGCCACACACCCTCATTAAAGCCAACAGCCTGAGCATCTGCTATCAATGCCTGCTCAATATGTGAATAGCCAGCATCTTTATAAAGCATATAAAAATGCAGCAAAAAATTTCTTGGCGTGCCAAGCGACTCAGAAAAACGCTCTAAAATCTGCGGATCTTGCTCATAAAGCTGGTCAAATATGCTGTGTATTATGGCTGATTCATAGAGCAAATTATGCTCTGTGTGAATTTTATTTAAGAATTGAAATAGCTCATCTTCATGCCCAATATAACTATTAAATAGGATATGAAGCCCGCCAGTGCTGCGATCATATTGATCTAAATTAAAATAACTGTGATAATGGCTGTATTCTTTGTTACCCAACTTCCACAAGCATTCTACTATGCTAAAATATATGAGCCTACTATCCAAATTGTTGCGCTTGGTGTGATCCTCCATAAGCTGCGCCAGTGTTATCATATTGCGCAGTCGAGGTTTATCGGCCTCTGTCAATTGCAAAAAAGATTGAAATGTAGATCTCAAGTCATTCATGCTCATGTATGGTATAGTGTGATATTGTTTAGCAATGAGCTTATCTACAAAGCTGGCACTATTTCCTGTGTCGATAAATTCTGCAATATCAGCAAGCATTTGCTCCTGACTCTGATCAGTTCGCAGGCAATAGTGTATAAGTGAAACTATTGGATCCATAAGAAAGCAAACCTTTATGAGCTTATTTCGCTGTCAGCTCAACAATCTTCTCCAGTAGCTCTTTTGGTGAAAAAGGCTTGGTCATATATGCTGCGGCACCTGCCTTGAGGCCGCTTTCGCGCTCTTCGGAGCTTACGTTTGCTGTCAGCAAGATGATTGGTATATCCTTGCGTGCAGGATCTTTTTTTATAATGTCAGTGACTTCCACACCAGAAAGCTCAGCCATGCGCACATCTAGCACAATCACATCTGGCTGGACATTCTCCAGCATCTCTAGCACCTGCTCTCCGCTGACTGCTTCGAGCACTTCATAATTATTCTTTCGCAAAAACATCGCCAGCACCTTGCGCAAGCGAAGCTCATCATCAGCTATCAAAATGTTCATATCTTATACTCCAATGAACATATTTTGCCGTCAAAGCTCAATTGCACGCCATACTTTTGAAATATTCTTTTAAAAATCGACCAAATCGCTGGTTCTTGCTTGTCTTTAGAGACTTCCACTATGATTTTATTCCGCTTCACACTGATATTAAAGCTATCTTGCGCATCATGCAGCATTTCATATATGATAGTGTTAGTTAGCACGCGAATCTCGTGCACTTTGCCCCTGATAATAGCAGCATCTTCAATGTTGAGATTGAGCTTGATGCCTTTTTCTTTCACATATGAATCGCACTGCTCCACAAAGTTGCACACGGCTAGTTTCAAGCTAAGTTCATCTGAATAATCAGTGCTATCGCCAAAAACATCTTGAAAGCATGTGTGCATCCCTCTATCAAAGAGGTCTAGCAAGAATGAAGATTCGATAACATCTTTAAATAGCTGATCTTCATCGATCCCCATTTTGTAAGATAGCAGAGTGACTGATGTAGCAATCATTGCAGTGCAATTGCGCATATGGTGTGAAAAATAGTTATAAATCTGCTTTAAATCGTCCCTCATCTGAAGACCCCTTTTCCAGCTTAGATTAAAATTAAGCATATACCAGCTACATGAAAAAGTCTATTGCAAAAAAATAATCATGCAGTTAAAGCTGATTTTTTTATCCCAATAATGTCACTAGCACCAGCGCTGTGGAGAAGTAAATAGTTAGCCCCGTGATATCGTTTAATAGCGATATAAAAGGCCCCGACGCCACGGCTGGATCCACCTTGAAGCGCAGCAGCATCATTGGCACAAAGGTGCCAGTGAAGGCGGCGAATGTCATTGCGAAGAATAATGCTGCACCTACGATTATTCCAATATGTGGGCCTGCGTGCACATATGGCGCAAGGAAGGTGACAGGAATAGCGCTCACGGCGCCCATTATTAAGCCTACTCGCAGCTCACGCCATAGTATTGGTAGCATTCTGCGTGTATCCACTTTGCCAAGCGCCACGCCACGGATGACTATCGTCGCTGATTGGCTGCCCACATTGCCACCCATAGCCATGATCACAGGTGTGAACGCCGATAACACTAAGAAATCCGCCAAGCGACCTTGGAAGAACACTATTGTGACGCCGCTCACCAGCTCGCCTAATAGCGTGATAAATAGCCACGGCAGGCGTATACGAGCGCTGCGCAGCGGTTTTTCCTCTGCTGTCAGCTCTTGCGGAGTGCCTGTCATGCGATACATATCTTCGGCAGCCTCTTCGCGGATCACATCAATAATATCATCAAAGGTGATGATACCCACCATGCGGCGCTGCTCATCCACTACGGGCAATGCTAAGAGGTCATATTTATCCACCAAGGCTGCGGCTTCCTGCCTGTCGGTGCTATCAAGCACAGAGAGCACATCTTTGATCATGATCTCGGCAAGTGTCTTCTCTGGTGGGTTTAAGATGAGCTGGCGCAAGCTGAGCACGCCCACAAGCCGCCCCTCATCATCGACCAGATAGAGATAGTAGACCATCTCAATATCCACGGCCTTGTTATGTATGAATTTTGTAGCTTCTTTGACAGTCATCGCCTGCGAAAGCGCGATATACTCGGTGTTCATCATCGCGCCAGTAGAGCGCTCAGGATAATGAAGCAGCTCTTCGACCTCTGAAAGTGCCTTCCCATTGATTTCGCTAAGGATGGTTTCCTTCAATGTGTCTGGCAAGGTGCGCAGAATATAGCTTACATCATCTGATTCCATCTCCATCAGCACATCAGCTGCGCTTTCAGGCGGCATCCCTGTGAAAAGCTCTATAATATAAGGCTCATCAAGCTCGAGGATAATTTCGGCTATGCGCGATTTATCATGCAAAAAGCCCCAGATATGTTTGCGATCAAGATCGGATAAGCTTCCTATGATATAGGCCACATCCGCGGGGTGCAGCTTGCCAAGCACCTTATATAAAGGCCCTTTCGCGTTGCGACGGATCAATTTTTTCACATTTTCTAGTGTGACACGGGCGCTTGTGCTCTGCATAGGTCGGCTCCATGGGGCAAGATAAGTCAATGGAAATATAGAACAAATCGCGAAATAATACAAGTGTTGTCG
>JAITWL010000097.1 GCA_031285285.1 Deferribacteraceae bacterium
TGCAAGCATTACAATATAAATTAGTAGCCATAATTAATGAGATA
Source organism: Deferribacteraceae bacterium (assembly GCA_031285285.1). Lineage (GTDB taxonomy): Bacteria > Chrysiogenota > Deferribacteres > Deferribacterales > JAISNW01 > JAITWL01. The sequence goes on from JAITWL010000097.1 coordinate 45, forward strand.
AGTTGTAATGCTTACATGCATAGCTATTACCAATGGCTAAAAGCTGTGGATCACTACCCCGTCAGGCTTTGCCTGCCACCCCTTCTAGAAGAAGGGGACTTGTTTCGTAACAATAGCATTAAATGCAACAAGAACAGAATGTACCCCCTAGGTCATCAGTTGATTTCTTCCATTCCATCTGTTATTGTACCCACAGAAAGGATGTTGAATGAATGATGAATTTCCTATAATCGCCATTGGCCTAGCTATCCCTTTCATGGGCACAGCACTTGGTGCGGCTATGGTATTTTTTTTAAAAGATGGCATGACAGCCTTTATGCAAAAGCTGCTTTTGGGCTTTGCTTCTGGTGTGATGATTGCTGCTGCTGTGTGGTCGCTCTTGATTCCTTCGATGGATATGTCCAAGGAGCATATGCTGCCGTGGTTTCCAGCGGCACTTGGCTTCCTGCTGGGGATGGGCTTCTTGCTGCTCTTAGATACGCTCATCCCGCATCTGCACCTTGATTCGCAGACGCCAGAAGGCACACAAGCTAATCTTAAAAAATCGACTATGCTAGTGCTGGCGGTTACGCTGCACAATATCCCCGAAGGAATGGCTATAGGTGCGGTTTTTGCGGGTGTACTAGCAGAAAATGCAACAATGTCACTGGCTGGGGCGCTTGCGCTATCGATAGGCATTGCTATACAGAATATGCCAGAAGGCGCAATCATATCAATGCCGCTGGTGAGCGAAGCTGGCCTATCAAAGCGCAAAGCCTTTGCTTATGGCGCAGCCTCTGGCATAGTGGAGCCTATAGGCGCAATGTTAACGATATTATTCTCAGCGTTGCTACTGCCCATGATGCCATATCTATTGGCCTTTGCGGCAGGCGCGATGATGTATGTCGTGGTGGAGGAGCTTATCCCCGCTTCGCAAGCCGAGCCACACTCGAATATAGGCACTGTGGGTCTCGCTGCGGGCTTTGTGCTGATGATGATTCTTGATGTGGCGCTGGGCTAGACTTGCCGCAATAATTCCCCACTGGACTAATGCGGGAGAGCGGGGTCGCTCTCGGGTCGCTCTCCCCTACAACTTGCATAGTATTGCGCGTGACAACTTTAATTATCCAAGTATCTTCTTCAAATCAGCTTCAGGCGTAGAAATTGGCGTAAGCGCAAATTTTTCAACTAGCGTTTTCAGTATATTTGGTGACATGAACGCTGGCAGGCTTGGCCCAATATAGATATTCTTAATCCCGAGCGACAGAAGCGTTAGCAAGATGCAGACGGCTTTTTGCTCATACCATGAAAGCACAAGCGTCAGCGGCAGCTCATTCACAGAGCAATTGAAGGCTTCTGAGAGAGCGATCGCCACTTTGATTGCGCTATAGGCATCGTTGCATTGCCCCATATCCATAATGCGCGGCAGGCCGCCGATTTGGCCGATGCATAGATCATTAAAGCGAAATTTGCCACAGGCCAGTGTAAGGATGATAGTATCTTTTGGCGTCTGCTTCACAAAATCAGTGTAGTAGTTGCGGCCAGGTTTGGCGCCATCACAGCCACCCACAAGGAAGAAATGCTTGATATCTCCAGCTTTCACAGCGTCGATCACCTTATCGGCCACCGATAGCACTGTGTCTCGAGCAAAGCCCGTCATCAGCGTATCTCCGCCATTGATCCCTGTCATTTTGTGTCGTTCTTTATAGCCACCAAGCTCTAATGCTTTATTGATTACTGGTGTGAAGTCTTTATTATCATCAATATGCACCATCTCTGGATAAGATACAACGGATGTGGTGAAGATTCTATCAGCATAGGCTGGCTTCACTGGCATAATGCAATTGGTGGTGAATAGCACTGGCGCAGGTATATCAAATTCTTTTTGCTGATTTTGCCATGCTGTGCCAAAATTACCCTTGAGATGTGGATATTTATGCAACTCTGGATAGCCATGAGCAGGCAGCATCTCTCCATGTGTATAGATATTGATGCCCTTGTCTTTGGTCTGCTCAAGCAATAGCTTTAGATCGTGCAGATCATGACCAGAGATCACGATAAATGGCCCAGCTTCAATATCGCAACTTACCTGTGTAGGCATAGGCGAACCATATGTGCCAGTGTTTGCAGCATCCAAAAGCTCCATACACTTGAGATTCACAGAGCCTAGCTCCATCACAAGTGCTAATAGCTCATCAGCCGACTTTTCTTCGCCAATAGCCGCCATGCCCTTATAAAAGAAAGCATTTACAGCATCATCCATCTTGCCTAGCACGTAAGCATGGTGCGCATAGGCTGCCATACCGCGTAGGCCAAAGAGTATCAGTGATTTTAGCGAGCGGATATCTTCATCTGCGCTCCAAAGCTGCGCCATATCATAGCTTTCACTTGTACCAAGCTTTGCAGCCTCGGCCTTGACGTGATCAATCAGCACTTGCAGCGTCTCATCATTGAAGCTAACGTTAGTCACTGTGGTGAATAGCCCATCAATCATAGCTTTATTAGAGCTGGCTGTTGCTTTGCCAGCGATAGCAGTCTTCGCAAGGCCTATGAGCGCCCCTGTGAGCTTATCCTGCAAGTCTGCTGTGTTGCCTTTTTTACCGCATACACCGCCAACTGTGCACCCAGTGCCCTTGGCTGTTTGTTCACATTGAAAACAAAACATTAAATAGTCCTCCTATTTATTAATTTTATTGGAATCAATCCAATATCTGCCCATCAGTTGATATGGTAACAGTTTCCGAAGGGATTCTCTTGCCACAGTTTTGCAATGCCGTTTTCACAGCATGCTCTATACCGCCACAGCAAGGCACTGACATGCGCACTACTGTCACCGATTTGATATTATTGGTCTTCAATATAGCCGTGAGCTTTTCAGAATAGTTGCCCTGATCAAGCTTTGGACAGGCTATAGCGGTGATCTTGCCTTTCATGTATTCATTGTGAAAATTGCCATAGGCATAGGCTGAGCAATCAGCCGCTATCAATAGCTCAGCTCCATCAAAATAAGGCGCATTGATTGGCAACAGCTTAATCTGCACTGGCCACTGCCTTAGCTGAGTGCTGGCATTTTCATCATATTCACCTGTGCAGGTAAGCGTCTTGGCATGCGTGCTAGGGCAGCCGCAAGCTAACAATTTAGCCGTGTTTGCTTCCACTGCTGCTTTATCAAAAGCAGCTGCTTCCCGCTCTTCAAAGCTGATAGCCCATGATGGGCATGCTGGTAAACAATTGCCAAGCCCATCACAATAATCATCACGCAATAGCTTGGCCTTGCCATCTACCAAGCCTATCGCGCCCTCATGGCAGGCGGACACACATAATCCACAGCCATTACAGCGCCCTTCATCAATTTTTACAATCTGTCGTATCACTGGTACTCCTTTACTTTTGTCAAATGTGCACTATTGCGAAGCGCCAGAACCGATCCTGCGAGCTACGCCTACATTAATAAGATAATACAATAAAACAATTATGTCAGTTGTGTATGCAACAAAGTTATTATTTTTGTGAATATTTTGGTTAAGGTATAATCATACAATTTTACTTGTATTTTACCCCATAGCTTGATAATATGCAGCAGAATACATGTTGTGGTTTTTTTAAAGCAGTATAAGTCCACAAAATATGGGATGATAAACATGCGTGCGACAGTAGGCTTTAGTGACAATCCCGATACCATTGCTGCTGGAGAGCAGGCCGCTTTGGCAGCCATAGGTGGCGAAGCCCACAAGCCTGATTTGGTTTTGCTCTTTTCAACAGCTCGTCATGATCCAGCAATTTTACAAAAATCAGTGGCGTCCGTTATCGGTGCAGCTGTGCCCATCTATGGAGGCATCGCAATAGGCGCGATATCGGCAGAACGCTTTGGCTATTCTGGCGATCAGCTTGTGCTTGCTGCAATATGGCTGGAAGGTGCCAGCTACGAAGCCATAGTGGAGCATATGTGCGATGGTGGCGAAGGCGCAGCAGGCGCTCGCATAGGTAAGCGGCTGAAAGAGCTTGGTGCTGGAGAGCCTAATAGCAGCATACTCTTATTCTATGACACTTTCCGTCAAGAAGAAGGCAAGCCTGTGAAAATGTTCATGGCAATGCCGCTCTTGGCTGGTATAGAGGCTGAATTAGGCTTCCTTCCTGAGCTAGCTGGCGCTGGCCTAATGGGCGATCTGATGGATAGCCCAAGCGCTCTATGGACAGGCTCTCAGGTGGAAGAGCATGTGGCGGTGGCGCTTTATTTCAGCGGTGTGCAGATGGATATCGTGATCATGCATGGCTGCCGCCCATCTACAGATTATTACACCGTGACAAAGGCTGATAGCCAAACAATATTAGAAATCAACCATGAGCCTGCGCTTGCATTCATGCAGAAGGTGTTAGGCTCTGTCATTGCGCCAGAAGCTTATCCATTCTTCCTTATACTTGGAGTAAACCAAGGCGAGAAGTGGGGAGAATTTGATGAAGAGAGCTATGCCTCAAGGCTTTGCCTTGCGATAGATACGGAGCGTAGCGGCATAGTGATGTTTGAGCCTGATATGGTGGAAGGCACAGAGTTTCAAATTATGCATCGCAGCATGGAGCTTGATTATATGCCCCCAAGGATGCAGCAGCTATTTGATGCTTTGGGCGAGCGTAAGCCAGCACTGGCACTATATATCAATTGCGCAGGCCGCGCAGGCTATGGCAATATTGAAGATGCGCTGGTGGTGCAGCAGGCAGTGCAAGGCAAAGTGCCGCTAGTAGGCATATACTCAGGCGTGGAGATAGCGCCAGTCAAAGGCAGATCACGTGGACTTGATTGGACTGGCGTATTTTGCTTATTTTCAAGCTAGGATGAGGCATGGAACAATTAGAATATTTTAAAAAGCTTGCTGAGAGCAGCATAGCAAAGATCCTCTCCTTGGATGCTCAAACTATGGCTATGCACAGCGAGCTAGAGCAAAAACGGCGCGGCTTTTCGCTGATGGCGGAGCTAGCAGTGGCGATGAATCAGGATGATACTGATTATGAAGATGTATTCTGCTTTGTGAGCAGGCGCATCAATGCTGCACTTAATATGCAACGCACAGTGGTGCTTGTGCCAGAGGCAAGCACCGAAACTGCAAATATAAATCACTTTGGCCTTGTGCTCACAATGCAAGGCTATTCTAGCGAAGAAGATGACGCCTTGGCAGTGGCTCGCATACAGCTAGCGCCTGAGCTGCTTGCAGGGCCAGTGCTTGTGACAGGCGCTGATTCAAAATCTAGGCTGGCGGCTTTTCGCAAGGCTCTACACTTGCCATATTTCATATCAGCACCAGTGCTCCTTAATAATGAGCCAGTGGCGCTATTGGTGATCGGCCGCATACAAGAGCAACCGCGCTTTGCGCCACGATTGGGTCACAGCGATGTGGAAACTGTGCAGACAGTCTGCACCTACATGGCCGCCGTGCTCACAGGCAATCGCCTACAAGAGGCTGAAAAGCTAGCGAGCCATGATTCGCTGACAAAGCTCCCCAATCTGCGCCGTAGCCAAGAGATGCTGACGCATACGCTGACACTTGCCAAGCGTAACGACTCTCATGTGGCGCTGATGTTTTTAGACTTAGACGGCTTCAAAGAAATCAACGATCAGCATGGACACGCTGCTGGCGATAAGGTGTTGCAAATGATAGCCGAGCGCCTGAAAGCCAGCGTGAGGGATACGGACTTGGTCGGCCGTATCGGCGGCGATGAATTTATAGTGATCCTATCGCATATCAAAGAACCTACAGATGCAGGCATTGTGGCCAGCAAGATAAATGAAACTATACGCCAGACAATAGATATAGGTGGCGTATGCTGCAATGTCAGCGCCAGCATAGGTGTGGCTGTGTCTCCAACCAATGGCGAAGACTGGACTGAGCTCACCAAGGCCGCCGATGCAGCTATGTATAAGGTGAAAGAATGTGGCAAGAATAGCTTCCTATTTGCGGATTAAATCTCCATATTGACGCTCATGGGGTTTAATTTCACTCTCTAGCAAGTGCATCGATCGGATTTAGCTTTGATGCACCCCTTGCAGGCATAAAGCCAAATATCACGCCTATGGCTGTGGAGCAGCCAATCGCTAGCGCTATAGATTCGCTTGAGAATAGCATTTTGAATTCCATTGGCATGCTATTGAAGCCCCAGCCTATCAATGCAGAGATGCCCACGCCCACTGCGCCACCTAAGATGCAGATTAGCACCGCCTCTATCAAGAATTGCTCCATAATATTGGCCTGTCTGGCGCCTATCGCCATGCGTATGCCGATCTCTTTCGTGCGCTCTGTCACCGATACTAGCATGATATTCATCACACCAATACCACCTACAATCAATGATATCAAGGCTATGCCAGATATGAGGAGTGTCATCGTGCCTGTGGCGCTCTCCACCGTCTGCATGATCGTGTCAGAGTTAGATGTGAAGAAATCTTGGCTGCCATGCTTAGCTAGCAATAGCTGAGTAAGGTTTCCCTCAGCCATTTGCGAATTCACATCGTCTGCAATCTTCACTGTGATTGAGTTTATATGCTTTGCGCCTGTGATTTTTGACATCACAGTGGTATATGGCACCCAGATAGTCAAGCTGTCGTTATTCCCCATCGTTCCCGCGCGCTTGGCCACGCCGATGACCTCCAGCGGCTTTTTACTGAATATCAGCACCTGCCCTATTGGATTGCTATCTGGGAAAAGTCTATTCTTAGTATTCTCATCAATCACTGCCACAGAAGCTATCCCCATCACATCATCAGCTGTATATAAGCGTCCCTGAACTAACTCTACGCCCCTAACATCAAAGAATTGCTCTCCAGCACCGCTTACAGAGGCGCTGACAGATTCATTGCCATACACTACAGTGCCGCTAGTGGACACATTAGGTGTGGCGCTATCAATATAGCTTTGCTGAGCTAGTAAATCTGAATCACTCACTGTGAGCGTACGTACGCGATTCGATCGCATATCACCCCAGCTGCTGCCAGGATAGATATCGATGGTGTTTGTGCCAATAGAACTAATATTGGCCATTATCTGCGCCTGACCGCCTCTGCCTAGAGCCACAACGGATACCACTGATGCTATGCCTATGATGATGCCAAGCATTGTGAGGAGCGAACGCAGCTTATGCGAAAATATCGCCTGCACAGACATCCGAAAAGCCTCACTCACTCTGTCTTTTAGGTAGCCAAAGGCGCTTTTTTTCTGTTCAGTTTGTGGCCTTCCAGCAGTTGCAATGTCTTCTCTGGAGCGAGTGTCGCTCACTATGTCGCCGTCTTTTATCTCTATTGTGCGGCTTGCATAAGAAGCTATCGTTTTATCATGTGTGACGAGGATTATCGTATGTCCCTTGGCGTGAAGCTCAGTAATGATCTCCATCACCATTTCTCCGCTTTTGGAATCAAGCGCACCTGTAGGCTCATCAGCCAAGATGATTTCTCCACCATTCATAAGTGCGCGAGCTATGGACACACGCTGCTGCTGGCCGCCCGAAAGCTCATTAGGCTTATTGGGAAATTTATCACCTAGCCCCAGCTCACGCAAAAGCTCTTTGGCGCGGTTGGTGCGCTCCTGCTGGCGCATACCTCTATATACGGCAGGCAAAGCCACATTATCGACAGCCGAAAGGCTAGATAGAAGATTGTATCGCTGAAATATAAAGCCAAAAGTCTTTGAGCGCAAGCCAGCCAGCTGATCCGCACCCAGCCTGCCAGCCTCAGTGCCATTAATCCGATATGAGCCTGTGGTGGGAGTATCGAGACAGCCCAAGATATTCATCAAAGTAGACTTTCCAGAGCCAGACTGCCCAATGATAGCTACAAAATCGCCCTTCTCGATAGTTAGAGAGATGTCTTTTAACACATGCACGCGGTTTTCGCCAGAGCCAAAATATTTATTGATGCCAGAAAGCTTGATTAATTCCACTTAGGTTCACTCCAAGTCACACTAAACCATATGTTTAAATGCTTGTCAAAGTAAAAAATTGCTGAGTACTGCGATGGATTCAATATTCACCACTCAGCAAGAAATCTGCAATGTGCATCGTTTTTATTCCCTCATAGTTTCCGCCAGCGAAGGCATCTGTGCAGAGCACATATTTTGGATAGTTGTCATGGATGGTCAATAGGCGTCCATATTCCCGTTTTTCTGTTGTAGATGAGGCAATTTGCTGTGTCACTTGGATATATAGCTTCTCTTCCTGCTTTGTTGCGATAAAATCGATCTCAGCATCATCCAATTTTCCAACATATACGGTGTATCCTCTGCGCAGCAATTCCAGATAGACGACATTTTCCAGCATGGTTGCGACGCTAGCTTGCGTATAGCCCAGCACGCTATAGCGGAATGCTGTATCTGCTAAATAAAATTTCTCCTGCGTTTTTAATAGCTCTTTGCCCTGCACATCATATCTTGAGCATCTATGAATAATATATGCTCGCTCTAGCTGAGAGAGATAACTATACACAGTTTCAATATCAATGTTCCGATTTTCACTTTTTAAATATTTAGCTATGGACGAAGCAGAAAACGTCTGCCCTACATTATCAAACACAAAGCGGACAATGCGCTCCAGCTGATCAATCCTGCGAATTTGATTCCGCTTCACAATGTCAGTAAAAATGGTGGAATTGTATATATCTTGCACAATGGTGTATGCCTCTGCTAGAGAATAGTGTTGCAAATGTATAGCAGGAAAACCACCATATTTTACATATTCTGCCAAGCTAGCATGGGGATCTAGTTCGTTTGTGTACTGCTTCCGAAAAAGCAGATATTCGCTGAAAGATAGCGGATAAATACGAAAAGATACATAGCGGCCTGTGAGATAGGTAGATATTTCAGAAGACATCATCCGCGAATTGGAGCCTGTGACATAAATATCCACATCAAAATCACTCATCAATGAATTGACCACGTGTTCCCAATCGCTCACTTCCTGTATCTCATCTAAGAATATGTACGTCTTAGCATTGCTAGCAAGCCGCCCCTTGATTTGCGCATATAGCGCTTTTGTTGTTTTGACATCTTCATATTCTAAAGAATCAAAATTATAGTGTAAAATATACTCTTGGGAGATACCACGAGATAATAGCTCATGCATCAGCATTTTAAGCAAGGTCGTTTTGCCGCAGCGGCGCACCCCAGTCAAAACTTTTACAAATGGAGTATCAATATAAGGCAAGATTTTTTGCATGTATAGTGTGCGCTCAAACATGACACCACCTCTTAGGATAGTATACTATAAAAGCTGGAGAAATCTATAAGTTTTTATGGTTATAACCGTATAATAGGATATAATTATGAGTGGAAAAAGAAAAATAGGGGCGGAAGGATTCGAACCTACGAATGCCGAGACCAAAACCCGGTGCCTTGCCAGCTTGGCGACGCCCCTATATAAGACCTGCTATGAAGCAGAAGGCATTTATAGCGAACTGTGCCATGATTGTCAATAGTTATTTTAGTCGCAGTGCTAACTTTTTATGTTATTACTTTTAAGCCAATAATTCCTATGATAATCATAGCTAGGCAAGCTATACGAGGTGCTGTGGCAGGATCATGGAATATAAAGATGCCCATGAGCACTGCGCCCACTGAGCCTATGCCAGTCCACACCGCATAAGCCGTGCCTAGAGGCAACGAGCGCATAGCAATGGAAAGCAGTCCAAAGCTTATAAACATAGTCACAAGTGTGAAAATAGAAGGGTAGAGCCGTGTGAAGCCATGCGAATACTTGAGCCCCGTTGCCCAAGCGACCTCAAATAGGCCAGCGAATATTAAAATACCCCAAGACATATAGAATACCTCTCAAATTTAAAGTATAGCGACTTATAGACAAAAATGCACTTGTATTTTTATGACATACTGATAGAATATATAGCAATAATTCGAGGAGATGACACATGTTGCTAAGCGAAGAGCAGGAACTGATACGCGAGACGGCCAGAGAGCTGGCAAAAAAAGTGATCGCCCCATTGGCTGAAAATGCTGATAAAGACTGCCTTTTTCCAACTGCACAGATTCAGGCTGTTGCTGAGGCTGGCATGTTGCTGATTAAAACGCCTGATAGCATTGGTGGTGGCGGTGGTGATAGCATCATGTATGCCTTATTGATAGAAGAAATAGCTAAAGAATGTAGCGCAACCGCTATCACAGTGGCTGTGCAGTCGCTATGTGCTGATTGCATCAGCAAATTTGGTACTGACGCACAGCAGAAAAAATATATTCCCGCAATGGCTTCTGGTGAGCTGATTGCAGCCTTCGCAATGACCGAAGCTGGCGCAGGCACAGATGCTTCTGCGCAAACCACAACCGCCGAAGATAAAGGCGACCACTATATACTCAATGGCACAAAATGCTTCATCACACATGGCGATATGGCTGGAATAGCAATAGTTACAGCGCGGACGGATCTTGATTCCACAGGCTCAAAGGGCTTATCAGCCTTCATAGTGGATAAGAGCCAATTCA
>JAITWL010000222.1 GCA_031285285.1 Deferribacteraceae bacterium
GAATGAAAACATAGGTAAATAAAGATTTTTTCTAAGTCCACAATACTACGTATATTATATAGAGCTGGTATATCGCGCTTGAGCACTTTATCGACAATATCATCGCGCAATATACGCTGAGCATACGCTTCATCCTTTGATAGAGCTAGCTCAGGGAAACCACCAACAAGCAAATACCTGCTAAAATGCGGCAGCAAAGGGCGTAAGCTTTGAAAGATGCCTCGTTGCTCATTTATAGGCATTGCGCGCAGATTAGTTGGCTTGATATCAGCCGCTAATTCAGGCAAATCATGCTTGAGTAGCACACAGTATTCATAAAATGACAATGTAGGGATGCTAAGCGTAGTCCAGCGCCCAACGCCGCTTTCACTGGCTTTGCTGACAAGTATTGGGCTTGCAGAGCCTGTAGCAACTGCACGGCACTGCTTATTTGTATCATAGAGTGTTTTTAGCCATGAATCCCATGAGTCTGCATATTGGATCTCATCAAAAAAATAATACACATCATCATTTGAATACACATTATCACGATATATTTGCAAAATTTCATTGATATTGCTTAGTTTTAATATTGGATGATCAAGAGAAACATATAATATACGCTTTGGTGAAACACCTTGCTGTATTAGGCGTTCAATCATTTGATACATTATGGTGGTCTTTCCTATGCGCCGAGCGCCTGTCAAGAGCAGCATGCGACGTATGTCAGGATGATTCAATATTTTCATCCCTTCATAGTATGCAAAGCGTTTAACAGGCTTGGCGTATTCTTGCATAACAGCACCAGAACGCCACCATTGATTTGTTGTTGTAAGTATTGTTAAAATATCATTATTATTAAACATAAATTTAATATAAATATAGTTTACATTTTTGTCAAGTTTAATGCAAATACTGCTATATTTCCTACAGTTTCATCCCAACTTATTTATATATTCATTCACAGCTGGTGGCAAAAATGCGCTCAGATCGCCGCCATGAAACGCCATCTCCCTGATTATTGATGATGAGAGCACCATGTATTTTTCACCTGGCATCAGGAACACTGGCTCAAAGCCCGCTAGCATCGATCTATTAGCCTGCGCCATCTGAAACTCATATTCAAAATCCACTATGCCGCGTATGCCACGCAGCACATAGCATGAGTCGTTTTCCTTCATGAAATCCACCAACAGATTTGAAAAGCCTTTCACTTCCGCGCCTTCAATGCCTGCCACTGCTAGCTTTGCCATAGCTATGCGATCAGCAAAGCTATAACGAGGCGTTTTCCGCTGATTTTCAGACACGCCTATTATAACATGTTGAAACATTTTCGCTGCTCGTTCAACTAAATCTAAGTGACCTAAGCTAAATGGGTCAAATGTGCCTGGGTATATGATCTTCATTCCTTCTCCCAATACTGAATCATCGTATCGCCATATCGACGCTCTTTTGTGCATTTAAGCACGCCATATGCCTCAGCAGCAGGCTGTTTCCTTGTGGCCTCTTCAAGCACAATTACGCCGCCATCAGCAAGCACAGGCATCATATGCAGAAGCAATTGCTCGCTATCGTAAGTGGCATATGGCGGATCAAGGTAGATTATATCATAAGTTCCAGTCAGTTTCACAGTGAAAACATCGCCAGCGATAATTTTATATGCACTTGTATCAGGAATAAGCTTCACATTGGCCGATAGCGTCTGGGGCTGCTTCTCCACGAATGTGATATGGCTAGCGCCGCGCGAATAGGCCTCTATGCCCATAGCGCCAGTACCAGCGAAGACATCAAGAAAACGAGCACCAACTATAATTTCACCAAGTGATGAAAATACTGCTGCCCGTACTTTTTCGGAGGTTGGGCGCATGATAGAGGCATCTTTAGGGGATGCCAGCACACGGCCTTTGAGTGAACCGCTACTTATTCTCATTTAAATTTCTTCCCAGTGGTTCATGGCATCACGCTACCTTTGCGGTTGATAGCATTGGGGGCATAACCTTCACGCACTAGCGCTGCCATAATCGCGCTTATATGCTCAGGGCCAAAGGTTTCAAGCGTCACTTGTAGCTCTACAGCGCTATTTCGGTTGATTGATACAAATTGATTATGCTCCAGCTTGATCACGTTGCCGCGCTCTTCGGCAATGATACGAGCCACATTCAGCAGCTGACCTGGCTGATCGGGCAACTGCACAGAGAATGTGAAAACGCGTCCACGATTAATCAAGCCATGAGCCACTAAAGACGACATGGTGATCACATCCATATTGCCGCCCGATAATATTGACACAATATTTTTATTCTTGCCATCAATATGCTTCAAAGCAGCCACTGATAAGAGGCCTGCGTTTTCTGCTATCATTTTATGCTTTTCCATCACATCAAGGAAGGCATCGATCAGCTCGGCATCATCAATTACTATGATATCATCTAGATATTGCTGTATATATGGGAAAATCAGCCCACCAGCTGTTTTCACAGCCACACCCTCAGCAATGGTATCAATTGCTGGTAGTGTCACCACTGAGCCTTGTGCCATAGCAGCTTTCATGCTAGCTGCGCCCTTTGGCTCGACACCTATCACCTTGATATTAGGGTGCAGAGCCTTGGCCAGCGTTGCAACACCAGCTGCCAGCCCACCGCCACCGATAGGCACTAAGATAATATCAGTATCGGGCAGGTCTTGCAGAATCTCATAGGCGATAGTGCCCTGCCCTGCAGCCACTTGCAGATCATCAAATGGATGGATAAGTGTATAACCGCAATCCCCAGCTAGGCGGACAGCCTCAGCATAGGCATCATCATAAGTTTTGCCCTCTAAGATTACCTCCGCCCCATAGGCCTTGGTGTTGTTGACTTTCATCAATGGGGTGGCAGCAGGCCTCACGATCTTAGCGGGAGCATTATTCGCTTGTGCTGCAGAAGCCACACCTTGCGCATGATTGCCCGCCGAAGCAGTAATCAGCCCTGCCTTACGCTCAGATTCAGCTAATTTGCTGATTTTATAATAAGCCCCACGAATCTTGAAAGAGCCTGTTAGTTGCATATTCTCAGGTT
>JAITWL010000230.1 GCA_031285285.1 Deferribacteraceae bacterium
AGAGGTGGAGCATGCATTTGCACTCAGCGATCTCTATGTGATGCCTAGTGTGTCAGAGCCTTTCGGCATCACGCCGCTTGAGGCAATGGCATCGGACGTTCCCGTGATTATATCCAACCAATCTGGTGTGGCGGAGGTTCTCACTGGCGCGCTTAAAGTCGATTTTTGGAATATTGAGGAGATGGCAAATAAGATTTGTGCTGTGCTTGCTTATCCGAAATTATCCAATGAGATTATTAAGAATTGCCATGCGGATCTCAAGAAGATCAAATGGGAAAATGCAGCGGCGCTTCTGGAGCAGATATACGAAGATCTGCTAAGGGAACATAATAATAGGTAAGCCTGTGGGCTTTGCTAGATTTTTAAGCCTGCGGATAGCCGCAAGCAACGGGGTATAACTATTAAGGAGGTCACTATGCCCGATATATGCTTTTATTTTCAGATTCATCAACCATACAGACTCCGCCATTATACGTTTTTTGATATAGGCGAAAGCCCTTTTTATGAAAATGATGATACAAACAAAGAAATTATGCTTAAAGTAGCACAGAAGTGCTATCTGCCAATGAATAAGCTCTTGCTGAGGCTGATCAAAAAATACAAAGGTCGCTTCAAAGTGAGCTTCTCTATCTCTGGCACAGCGCTTGACCAATTCGAAGCCTATGCACCTAACGTGCTCAAGAGCTTCCAAGAATTGGCTGAGACAGGCTGTGTGGAATTTTTGGCTGAGACTTATAATCACTCGCTCGCCTTCCTATATTCTAAGGAGGAGTTCACTCGCCAAGTGCAGAAGCATCATGGCCGCATGAAAACCCTCTTCGGCCAAGAGCCTAAGGTTTTCCGCAACACTGAGCTGGTGTATAATAACGATGTGGCCAATGCTGCTGCTCAGATGGGCTATAAGGCTATCTTGGCAGAAGGTGCTGATAAAGTGCTTGATTGGAGGTCGCCTAACCACATCTATACTACTCCATCAAACAACATTAAAGTGTTGCTGAAAAACTACAAGCTTTCAGATGATATCGCCTTCCGCTTCTCTAATACAAGCTGGGTGGAATATCCGCTAACAGCTGATAAGTATGCGGCTTGGCTGCGTTCGCTTGATGGATCAGCCGATATAATCAACCTTTTCATGGATTATGAGACTTTCGGCGAGCATCAGTGGAGCTCTTCTGGCATATTTGAATTTATGGAAGCGCTGCCAGAGAAAGTGTTGGAGAACAAAGCCTTCAATTTCACCACTGTCTCTGAGGCTATAGAGAAACGTGACGCAAAAGGCGCGCTAGATGTGCAAGAATTCATGTCTTGGGCCGATGCAGAGCGCGATCTGACAGCATGGACAGGCAACGACTTGCAGCAGGATGCTATGGAAGTGGTGGCTGGCCTTGAGCAGGATCTCTTCAAATGCAATGATTTTGAAATGTTTAAAACTTGGGGTCGCCTGCAAACTTCGGATCACCTCTATTATATGTGCACTAAATGGTTTTCTGATGGCGATGTTCATAAATATTTCAACCCATATGGCAACCCATACGATGCCTATATCAATTTTATGAACGTGCTAGCCGATTTGCGCCTGCGAGTAGATCAGTTTATAGCTGATATGCCTGATGAGCCTGTGAAGAAGCCCGCCAAGGCAAAAGCAGCTACAGCTAAGGCGACTACCACAAAAGCAGCTAAGACTACAAAAGCCAAAGCTGATACAGATAGCACAAAAACAACAACTGCAAAAGCTGCTACCACAAAGGCTAAGACTACAAAAGCTGCGGCTAAGCCTGCGACTAAAGAGACTGCAAAGAAAAGCACAACAAAAGATAGCAAAAAGAAAAAAGATTAGTTATAGTAGAGGCAGCCCCTTCACTTGCAGAAGGGGTAATACCTCGTTTTTTTGGTTTGGACACATTACAGTTTTATGTGTGCCCCTATGAGTATGCTTACAATGAAAAATTTGCCTATTATATTGTTAATATTATTGCTTGCGGCCTGCGCGGCCACATCGGGCAGTGTTGACCCAAGGGATGCACGTTGTGACTTTGATTATGATGAGCTTGTCATTGGCGATAAGCTCTTTGCCACCAAGCCTGATGGTACGCCTGTGAGCGGGTTGGTCTGTCAAGCCCATCCACAGGGTCGATGGATATCTAATTATAAGAATGGCAATAGGCATGGACTCACCAGCAGGTATGACTCAAGTGGACGGCTGGATATGGAAGCCAATTATAAAGATGGTCTGATGGAAGGGATTGCAAGAATGTATCACCCCAATGGACAGTTGGCAAACGAAGTTAATCATAAAAATGGCATGCAAGAAGGTATTGAAAAAAGATACGACGAAGATGGAACACTCCGAATGGAAGCTGTCGTCAAAAAAGATCTTTTTGATGGGGAATTTAAGCTATATGATGAAGCTGGCAAGCTCCAAATTATAATGATATTTGAGCAGGATAGGCCAATCTCGGGCAAATGCCCCAGTGGCAAAGAATTGAGCGAAGAAGAGCTAATGGACTTTGCTGAAAGTGGGTCATTAGATTGCGAATAGTTGATAGAGGCAGGATCTGCCAATAGCATATGGGTGCTTTAGCACTTGCGCAGTGATTTTTTACTGCGAGTACCTAGGTTCTTTATAACTAGTATACATGAAGAGCCGCACATTGCGCATTCGTAAAATTGCGAAAGCTCAATGTTAAAAAATGAGCTAAAAAATATCAAAATGTTTGCCATAACCCTATGGGAAGGGAGCTGTCGAACTGCTAAGGCAAGCATAGCGACTGGATTGCAGCCGTGATTCAGATCTGATATAGGGTTCGTTATTAAGGAGGCAGTATGGATCTTACAGGATCTACGTTATTTGAGGTAAGTTGGGAAGTTTGCAACAAGGTGGGCGGCATATACGCCGTTGTCAGCAGCAAGGTTCTTGAAGCTATGGAAAATTTTGGTGACAATTATTATTTGCTAGGGCCTGATTTAGGCAATAGCCCTGAATTCACTGAAACTAACGAGGCATGCTGGGACATAATCGCACCTGCATTACAGGCGCAAAACCTGCACTGCCGCTTTGGTCGCTGGGATATTCCAGGCAATCCAAAAGTGATCCTTGTGAAATTCAAAGATCGTTATAACGAAAGCCAGCTTCTGCATGAACTCTGGAGCCGCTATGGCGTGGATTCTCTCACTGGTGGCTGGGACTATGTTGAGCCAGTAATGTTCAGCACAGCCTGCGGCGAAGTGATAGCCAATGTGTGCAAAGCTCTGAATAAGAAAGAAACAGACAAGAGCTTCGCCCATTTCCATGAGTGGATGTGTGGCGCGGGGCTTCTATATCTTAAAACATATGCGCCAGAAATCGCGACAGTGTTTACCACTCACGCGACGGTGCTTGGCCGCTCTATGGCTGGCTCTGGCTTTGATATCTACCGCCAGATGAAGCAAATCAACCCTAAGCGCGAAGCTGGTGCATATAACGTCACTGCTAAATGCTCTATGGAAACAATATCTGCCCAGATGGCAGACTGCTTCACCACAGTGGGCAAAATAACAGCTGATGAATCTACTCACTTCCTTGGCAGGACACCAGATGAGCTGACCCTGAATGGCCTTGATATGCGCATCATTGATGACTATAGCAAGACTAGAACTAAGCCTGAAAAAAATAGAAAGGCAGTGCTGGACGTTTGCGGCAAGCTTATGCGCCAGAAACTTGCAGATAACACACGCATTTTCATAATCTCAGGCCGCTATGAGTATCATAATAAAGGCGTTGATATCTTCTTGGAGGCGCTAGCTCAGCTAAATGATAGCCTCAGCCAATCGAACACCACAGTGCTCGCTATCTGCGCAGTGCTTGGCGGTCACAATGGCGTAAACCAAGATGCAGTATCAGGCGACAACTCCAAGCAATCTGACCAAGGCCGCAACTGGATCACTAGCCATTATCTGCATAACCAGCAGCATGATGCTATTCTGAACACTTGCCGTCGCCTTGGCCTTGATAACATCAATGAAAACAATGTGAAATTCATCTTCACGCCTGCAATGCTTGATGGGCACGATGGTTTCTTTAATATGACTTACTATGATCTGCTTGCAGCAAGCGATCTAGGCGTATTCCCTTCTTGGTATGAGCCTTGGGGCTACACTCCAGAGGAGAGCGTTGCGCATGCCGTGCCTACAGTCACTACTGACCTCTCAGGCTTTGGAATCTGGGTCAGAGATACAGAAGGGCTTGATGTATCTGGCGCGCATATCGTCCCACGCCGCAAAACAACCTATGATGACACTAAGCTTGCGCTCTGCAAGGTGCTGAAAGACTATGCCTTGATGCCAGATGCTGAGCTGAGCAGGCGTCGTGCTTCTGCTCGCGGCCTAGCTGACATGTGCTCATGGGAGCATTTCTTCCCTAATTATATCAATGCATACTCCTTCGCCGCTGCTAAAGCCTCTGAGCGCTTGAGCATCCAAGAAGAAGTGTTTGTGGATAAGCGCCCTGTGGTTTCAAATGCTGAACGTCCAGTATTGTATGGCTTCACAGCTATGGCTGAGCTACCAAAAGAGCTTGAGCGCTTGAAAGAGCTGGCTTATAACTTCTGGTGGTGCTGGAATCCTGCATGTTGGGAGCTTTTCTCTCAGCTGAATAATGAGGAGTGGGAAAAAAGCTACCATAACCCTGTTTCCACTCTGAAAAACACTTCAGACAAGCGCTTTTCAGTGATCGTAAAGGATAGCCTCTATATGCACCTTTATGAAGACGTCATGGAAGAATTTGACAAATACATGCAGCGCCCTATTAATTCATATGGCAATCTGACCCCAGCACAGCCTGTGGCTTATTTTTCAACAGAATATGGCCTTGCTGAATGTTTGACTATCTACTCTGGCGGCCTTGGTGTGCTTTCTGGTGACCATCTGAAATCAGCCAGTGACTTGGCTATTCCGCTGGTGGCTATCGGCCTGCTCTACAAAAACGGCTATTTCCGTCAGCAGATTGATAAAAACAACCGTCAAGCAGCGATTTACCCAGAGAACGATTTCAATAGCTTGCCAATCACCTTGGTGAAAGATACTAATGGCAACCCTGTGAAAATCAACCTCAAGCTGCCTGGGCGCACACTTTTTGCACAAGTTTGGTGTGTGAATGTTGGCTGCATCAAGCTTTATCTGATGGATAGTGATATAGTTGATAACACAGTGGACGATCGCCGCATCACAGCACGTCTCTACGAAGCTGACCGCGACCTACGCCTGCGCCAAGAGATGCTCTTGGGTATGGGCGGTGTGAGAATGCTTGATGAGCTTGGCATTAAACCATCAGTATACCATATGAACGAAGGCCACTCAGCATTCCTGATCATCGAGCGTATCCGCCAGCTTGTACAAGAGCAGGGCATGGGCTTTGCTGAGGCAGGCGAATATGTTCGTGGTAATAACGTGTTTACTACACACACACCTATCGACGCTGGTAACGAAGTGTTCACCCCAGAGCGTATGGCAGAATATTTCACCATGTATGCACAAATGTTGGGCATCTCATGGCATGATTTTATGAATATGGGTCACTTTGAAGGCAGCGAGCGCACAATATTTGAAATGACAGTGTTGGCGCTGAAATACGCAGTGAAAGCAAATGGCGTTAGCGCCCTGCACGGCCATGTAGCACGCCTAATGTGGCATCAAGGCTGGAAACGTATGCCACATGCAGAGGTGCCAATAGGTAGCGTCACAAACGGTATCCACGTGCCATCTTATGCTGGCCCAGCTATCCGCACGCTCTTCTATCGCGAGCTTGGCAGCGAGTGGCTCACAGCAATGCCTAACGATCCACTGTGGGATAAAATTGATGATATCCCTAATAAACTGCTTTGGAATGCGAAACAGTCGCAAAAGGCTGAGCTGCTTGAGTTCACCAAGAAGAGCATCACTAAAGTGCTTGCGCGTATGCCTATCCCGCACGAGCAGCATAAGCAAATCCTTGCTAGCCTTGTGCCTGAGGCGCTTGTAATCGGCTTTGCGCGCCGTTTTGCACCTTATAAGCGTGCAAACCTCCTTTTTGCTGATATAGATAGGATCACCAAGATTCTTAGTGATGAGAAGCGCCCAGTGATATTCATCTTTGCTGGCAAGGCTCACCCTGCAGATGGTCCTGGCGGCGATATCCTCCAGCAAGTGGTCAATATGTCTTATGATCCACGCTTCCTTGGCAAAGTCTTCTTTATTGAAGATTATGACCTCTCTGTATCACGCGCTATGGTGCAGGGTTGCGATGTGTGGCTGAATAACCCACGCCGACCATACGAGGCTTCGGGCACTAGCGGCCAGAAAGTGCCTGTGAATGGCGGGCTTAACCTCAGCGTCTCTGACGGCTGGTGGGTAGAAGGCTACAATGGTGAAAACGGCTGGACAATCGGGCCTGCAGTGGATGTGAATGAGATCGTTCACGACCAGAGCGATTATAACGACGCTATGTCGCTCTATCGCCTGCTGGAAGACCATGTTGTGCCACTATACTTTAACCGTATGTCTGATGGCTTGCCTCATGGCTGGCTGGATTATGTCCGCGAATCAATAAAAACGCTCACATCGCAATATAGCTCAGGGCGTATGGTATCCGATTATGTGAGGGAATACTATACACCTGCGGCTGAGCGCTATATGGAGCTAGTGGCCGATGATAAAGAGCTGGCAAAATCGCTTGCTGCATGGAAATCGTCTGTCGGCGGCCGTTTTGGCAGCGTGAAGATTGAAGAAATAGCCATCAATGGCATAGATAACGACCATCAAATGCACCTTGATCAAGATATCTCAGTTCGTGTGCGTGTATCCCCAGGTGAGATGCGCCCAGATGAGCTGCTGGTGCAGCTAGTGGTAGGCACAGG
>JAITWL010000281.1 GCA_031285285.1 Deferribacteraceae bacterium
TAGATATATCAATAGGAGGCGTGGAGTGAGCCTCCGCAAGCGCAGCATACTCAAGCAATTGCTCGCTTAGCATGCCTGCTGCCTGTATTTCGCTCACTGCAAATGAGCCTTTGGTCAAAGTGCCTGTCTTATCAAATACCACAATCTCAGTATTTGCAAGGGCTTCCAGATAATTACTCCCCTTTACTAGCACGCCAACCTTGGATGCGCCGCCGATACCGCCAAAAAAGCTCAGTGGCACAGAGATCACCAGTGCGCAAGGGCATGAGATCACTAGAAATGTAAGCGCGCGATATACCCAAACACTGAAATCCTGCCCTGTCACAAGTGGCGCAATTGTGGCTAAAGCCAGCGCGACCAATACCACTATAGGCGTGTAATAGCGCGCAAAGCGTGTGATAAATGCTTCGCTGCGGCTTTTCTTACTGGCTGCGTTCTCCACCATATCAAGAATCTTGGCAACAGTCGATTCGCTATACCGCTTTGTAACTTCTATGGTTAGTCTGCCAGTCTGGTTGATGCAGCCGCCAATCACGCTATCGCCTTGTGCCACATCGCGCGGCAAAGATTCGCCAGTGAGCGCTGATGTATCCATAGATGATGCGCC
The DNA here is from genome assembly GCA_031285285.1 of Deferribacteraceae bacterium. GTDB lineage: Bacteria > Chrysiogenota > Deferribacteres > Deferribacterales > JAISNW01 > JAITWL01. The sequence goes on from JAITWL010000281.1 coordinate 608, forward strand.
ATCTGTCACAATGCCGTCTAGCGGCACACGCTCGCCAGGCTTCACAGAGATAATATCACCAACATTGATAGTCTCGGGGCTCACTGTGATATATTGGCCATCACGTAGCACAGTCGCATAATCTGGCCGTATATCCATCAGATCAGCAATATTGCGGCGTGATTTGGACACAGCATAGGATTGAAACAGCTCGCCAACTTGATAAAACAGCATCACGGCCACGCCTTCAGGATATTCACCAAGGGCAAAAGCGCCCAAAGTGGCAATAGACATCAAAAAGTTTTCATCAAATATATCCAAGCTTTTAAAATTGCGGATTGCCCTATATAAAATATCGTAAGCTACTATTGCATAAGCCACAATAAATATAGGAAGCTCAAGGCCTGCGGGTATCTTCCCCAAGATATGTAGCGGAATTGCAGGAATCATAATAGCCACAGCAAGTATAATGCGCAATAATAGCCTTTGTTCATCTTTAGACATAATTATTTCTCCATAGTTCGTTCTAACATTCAATTAACTATTTGAATGTTATAGAGTATCTTAGTTTTCTTGTCAATGGGTATTGCAACAATTTTAAAAAGACTTGACTATTACCACTGATGGAAGTAGCATGAAAGCAGGGTGGTAAAGAAAAAAGGACTGCAAGTATGCCAAAAATATCAATAATCGTACCCGTATACAATGTGGAAACTTATCTTCGCCAGTGCCTTGATAGCCTTGTTGCTCAGACCATTAGAGATATTGAGATCATTATCGTGAATGACGGTTCCACAGATTCTAGCCCACAGATCATCAATGAATACGCTGCAAAAGACAGCCGTGTGAAGCCTCTGCACCAGCCCAATGGGGGCTACGGCAAGGCCATGAATGCTGGCATAGCTACAGCCACAGGCGACTACATCGGGATAGTGGAATCCGACGACTGGGTTGAGCTAGATATGTTTGAGCGCCTCTATGATAATGCAGCAAAGCATGATGTGGATATATGTCGCGCAAAGCATTACAACTATAGGGCTGGCGAGAGCCAACCCGATGCAAATTCAATAATAGAGCAATTAGCAGACAGAGTGCTGCATCCAGAGACGGATACAGAAGTATTCAAGCTTGGATTCGCAGTGTGGTCAGCTATCTACAAACGCAGCTTCATACAGAATATCAAATTTCTTGAAACACCAGGCGCTTCATATCAAGATATCTCATTTTCCATTATAGTGCTGGCGATGGCTTCGTCGGTCTATCTGATTGATTGTTGTCTGCTGCATTATCGCACAGATAACGCCAATTCTTCTATCAATAGCCAAGCAAAAGTATTCTGCGTGCAGGATGAATTTCGCCAAGTGGAGCGTGTTTTGGCGCTCTACCCTGCCAAGGCGCAGGCTCTGCAAGCTGTGAAAAATTACCTAAAGATACGCACATATTTTTGGAATCTACGCAGGCTCGCCAAGGGCTTGCGCAAGGAATTTATCCTAGGCATATCGGCCGAGATGCGCCATATGCTAGAGAATGAACAAATCGACTGGGTTGGCCTCTCTCGCAAAAGCCCAAAACGCTGCCAGCAAATAGCCTATAGGCCAAAATATTTTGCGTTTATATTTAATTTATTGCATTAATGGGAATATTGCTGCATCGCCTCTTCATAGCTGCCAGTGCTGGCTATCAATGAGGCTAGATGGGCTATGCCCATATCCATATTATCTTTTGCTGAGAAGGGATCTTTGTCAGGATAATTTGCCAGTATATCTGTGCTGATGCGCATATAGCCCATAGCGCCATTTGTATCAATTGCATATGCTTTTTGGCCGATATCTGCAAGCATTGCAAAGGCAAAGCGCGGCTCAATGTGATATTCAACAGCAGCATCATTAATGATTTGATTGATGTCTTCAACAGCTGCTTCTTTCAGGATTAGGCCAGATTCAAATACCACATGCTTTGCCAGCAGGCCAATTGCCTGTATGCGCTCAGACATATTATATAGATTCACCAGCTGCCTGCCATCAAAGCTAGTGAAAAAAGTGATCACATTCACCAGAAGCACCAGTGCCGCAAAGGCTAGCAGGGAATAAAGATAGACTCTTCTCATGAGAGCGAATCTCGCAACTCAAGCTGCCGCTGAAATATATAACGCACTATCTGATCACGTTTTCGCTCATCTAGATCGATAAATTCTATGCTGAAAATTTGCTTTGTGCCCTGCTTATCAATCAAGCGAATGATCTTCGCCTGCACCCTAGCAAGATCAAGGGCTGTGCCTGCGAAATTGATATCAATGACAGTGCCGCTCTCTAGCTCTGGCATGCCATCAAGAGTGATACGGCAGCCGCCAGCAGAGATATCATCAAGACCCGCTTCATGCGTTGCTGAGCCTATATTCACAGAGACATGCATCGCCACAGGCACACGAAAAGCCTGCCTTAGCTGCTCTTTATTGCTGCTTGCAGGCATGGCTATGCTTATGCTGCGTTCATTAATTGCTAACACTTGGCTATCAAAGCCAAAGCGCCCTTTCTCTGTGAGAGCAGAAACATGAACCTTGCTCGCCACCTCAAGCACCAATGCCTGACCATGTTTATCGGGCACAGCGATAGCGATATGGCTCTGCTGCACATCTTCAATGT
>JAITWL010000393.1 GCA_031285285.1 Deferribacteraceae bacterium
CTGCAAGCCACGCTCTGGTAGTAAAAAATGGCTAGCGAAGCTATCGGCTTCATCTTCCTCAGCCCAGATAATATCATCTGTGAGTGACCTTTCTTGCTTGTTATGCAGTATCAAGTGCCCAAGCTCATGTATGGCCGAGAATGCACCCTGCTCATAGCTTACCAGCGGCGAGGCATTCACAATAATCGCGGGTCCGCCATCAATCTCGCCCACTGAGAGGCTGAAAAACTTGTCAGTGTTGATACATATTGGGAAAGCCTTGACACCAAGCGCTGTGAGCGCCAGCGTTATATCAGCTACAGGATTGATATCATCCATGCCTGCCAGCTGTCTGCACATGGCGGCAGTGTGTTTTGGCGATTCAAGATCGAAAGCCTGCTTATAAAGTGGATTGAGCAGCTGTCCTGTGGATTTTTCTAGGGCATTGTAGCAATCTAGCTTGTTGATAATCTCCGCAACTATACCTTCCTTGCTACGCATGTTTCGGCAGGTGCGAAAGTGTATGGTATGCAGGCGGCGAGCAGGGAGAAGCAGAGTAGCCATATCCACAGCGAGTGCAGCGGCGATGGCCTCTATAGTGGAGCTGCGGACGCCAGTTTTGCCGCTCTCCACTTTCTTTATAGTTGGTAAAGCCACGCCAGATAAAGCCGCCAACTCCTCCTGAGTCAGCTTACGCAGATAGCGTTGCTGTTTGATATTTTCGGAGATGTTGGTCATTTTTCCCCCTATTTTAGGATGGCTTTTCCCTGCGATTGAGTCCTCGCTTATGCAAGTCCTTATCCAGCACAAATATCAGCGAAAGCAGCGCGATTGCTATGCCTGTGACGAGCATTAACCATTCAATTGCTATTTTATCAGCTAATGGCCCCATCAGGAGCATACCCATAGGCATAAATGATGAGCTGATCATCATCATTATGCCAAATACACGCCCCATGTAAGCAGAATCGACATTTTCTTGCAAAAATATCGTGCTAGCTGTGCTTTGCAGCGGCAACGCTATGCCAATGATCACCACCAGCGCCATATACGGCCAGAATCCTATGCCTACGCCTAGAAAAAACGTCAGCACGCCCATAGCCATTGTGGATACGGCCATTGTGGTGAGCCTATTCTTCCAGCCGCCCCAGCTAGACATTATCAGCCCGCCAACTACCATACCAGCCGAAAATGACACTTCTATGACCATTAGCCGCCAAGCATCTGCGCCATATGTGCGTGCCACTTGCAAAGGCGATAGCATGCCTGGCGCAGCCACAACAAACATAAACACTGCATAAATTATAAAGAATGTGCGCAAATATCTGTTATGAGCAATATAGGCAAGCCCCATGCGAAGATCGCTAAAGTATCCACCGCTATTGACAGGCGCTTTCCGCACTGGAGAGACGAAAAAGAGCATCATAATTGCGATAGAAATCGTGGCTGTGGATACATCTATGAAAAAGATCAGATTGATAGGCATAAAGCTAAGCAATGCGCCTGATAGCATAGGCGAGGCAAGGTTTACCACCGATTGCATTGTGCCATTGATGCCATTGACACGCGTCAGCTGATCTGGCGGCACCATATCTGGCAGCATAGCATTGATGGCTGGCTGCTGCACAGCTGCCCCAAGCGCGCGAAGCCCAGCTGTGGCAAGCATAAACCAAATGTTATTATAGCCTGTCAATAGCAAAATCGCCAGACCAAGCGTTGCCAGAGCGATGCAGCCATCAGAGATGACGATAAGCCGCTTGCGGTCATATTTATCAGCCCACACACCACCCATAGGTGATAAGAAAAATGTGGGCAGCACGCCAAATAATATATACAAAGTGGCATAGACGCCCGACTGCGTGGTTAGCGTGATGTGCCAAAATATGGCATACTGCACAAGCGATGAGCCAAACAAAGATGTGGATTGGCAAGCGATAAAAATAGCGGTGTTCTGTTTCCAGTTATCAGGTAACATATTCAAGCCTGACAATACAGCAAAAAGGGGTGGTTTGTCAATTAAATACAGACTCGTTGGGAATTTGGGTTGAAATAAGCATCTTTATGGAATAGTATGATTTAAACAAAATGATCTGGAGGAGCAAATGATTGCTGTAGTTGCAAAGATTTCTGTTAAAAAGGAAAAAGTCGAAGATTATCTAAAAAGTGCACAAAAAGTCACAGAACACACGAGAAAAGAAGCAGGCTGCATTTCTTATGAACCAGTCAGAAGCAACAGCGATCCGCTACAATTTGCTATGATTGAAAAATGGCAGAGCAAAGAAGCACTTGATGCACACACGCAGACAGCACATTTTCAAGCGTTTGGAAGCGAGATTAAAGATATGCTGACAGAGCCGCTAGCGATAGATGTCTATACCATTTTATAACTGGGATGATAAACACCGACTCCATGATAGCCCTACACATCCACGGCCTTAGCCGCAAATACGGTGAAAAGTGGGGTTTGCGTCCGCTAGATGCTGATATCGAGGCGGGCGACTTCCTCACTTTGCTTGGGCCTAATGGCGCGGGCAAGTCGACGCTTCTAAAGCTGCTTTCCTTGCAGATGAAGCCATCCGCTGGCTCGATCAGCTGCGATGGTGAGCCTTTGCGCGATCTTGGTGAAAAATATCGCGCTCGTATTGGCGTCATTTCTCACCAGCCATTCTTATATGATGGGCTTAGCGCGCTTGAGAATCTTAGCTTCTATGCCTCGCTTTATGGTATATCAAAGCCGCGTGCCCGCGCTATTGAGCTATTGAAGCGTGTCGATATGAACAAGCGCATGCATGATCCTGTGCGCAGCTATTCACGAGGCATGCTCCAACGCACAAGTATAGCCCGCGCGCTTCTCAATAAGCCAGATTTCATCTTCCTTGATGAGCCTTACACTGGGCTTGATAGGCAGGCAACATATATGCTGACAGAGATTTTGCAGGAGCAGGTGCAACGCAAAGCTACGATAGTGCTAGTGACACACGATCTTAGCCTTGGCTACATGCTGGCTGATAAACTTATGATTCTTTCTAAAGGCGAGTGCAAATACTTTGGTGACAAGGCTTTCACGACTGATACAGACCTAGAGCGGCGCTATCTTGAGCTTGTGAGAGATGAACATGCCTAAATCAAATTTTATCTCACAAACGCTCGCTATCTTCAAAAAAGATATACAATTAGAGCTGAAAACTAAAGAAATCATCAGCTCCATGCTGCTTTTTTCCATGCTAGTAGTGGTGGTATTCAGCTTTTTATTTGAGCCGGGCAACATAGAGCAGGCAGGCATCGCAGGCGGTGTATACTGGATGGCGCTTATCTTTGCTGGGCTTCTGGGACTGGGCAAATCCATGCAGGCGGAAATCAATGGCGGCAACCTTGAGGCGCTTTTGCTCTCGCCAATTAGCCGCAATGCTATATTCTATGGCAAGCTGCTTTCCAATATTGCCTTCCTGCTTTGCATACAGCTGATCATGTTGCCGCTATTTGTGGTGCTATATGATACTAATCTTGTGAGCCATATATCAATGCTGGCAGTAATATTAGGCACAACATACGCTTTCTCGCTATTAGGCACGCTATTTTCGCTAATGGCTGCCCGCTCAAGCACGCGGGAGATACTTTTGCCAATCCTGCTCTTGCCAATGCTAGTGCCTGTGATCCTCGGCGCGATTCAGGCCACTAATGGAGCACTCTTTCAGGATGCTGTCAGCACATATGCTGTGTGGATACGCCTGATAGTGGTATATGATGTGGTTTTCACGGCTATTGCCTCACTGCTATTTGAGGTGGTGGTGGAGGAATAAAAAATCGCGAAACAGGGTCATTTTTTGATTAAAGTTACAGGAACGCTATTCATGTAGCATTTAACGTTATTTCGTCATTGCGAGGAGTCTTCGACGTGGCAATCCAGAATTCATGATTATGACGGCCTTTGGCCGACAGCTATCCTGAGGTCTGGATTGGCAACGCATGAGCCTCGCCAATGACGAAATGGAAACATTTTTTATTGAGAACAAAATGACCCTGATCGCGAAAAGCATCATTTGCAAAATACGCATAAATGTGCTAGGCTAAGTTAAGAGGGTTCTTTTAATGTATGTATTTATAAATCCGTCTCCAAATCTAGAGATATTGGCTAAAGCTGTGCATAATAGAGGGCATTCTGTGACACGGGTGCACACTATAGAGCATATTGATAAGCGGCCTGATGAGCTATGGGCGTTCATTGGAGGGCAGCACTATGTGCTGACAGAGCGCAGGCTTTCGGAAGTTGAACCGAATGTGATAAGCGTCCGCAAGCCGCTATTTCCATCTTTTAAGCAGCGCAAAATCAATGCTAAGCTGACAGAAGTGAATCCTGAGCTGGAAGCTGGCAGCTTTCAAGATCAAATCTTGCTTAAAGGTTCTCTCTGGACAAGGGAAATTCCTGTGCTAGAGGCCAACCTATCATATGATCAGGCTATAGAAAAATATCAAGGGGCGACTATCGTCACCTCACGCGTATTTGCTACACACACAGGCAGACCCGTGAAATCTGTTGGCACTTATTGCATCAGCTTTTGGCGCACAGATTTTGATATACATGAAGCTTTGGGCAATGATTATTTTTTCTTTTTTGATAAAACAATGCGCAATGAGCTTTATCGTGTGGGTGATGAGCTGATGACTATTACAGCCATGCCACCAAGTATTGATTGGCTGAAAGCTGCAAATCCAACGCTAGCTCGCTTTGCCTTTGAGAAGGTGCGTAGCTTCACTTTTCAGCAAAATAGAAATCCATGGATAGAGCGGATGCCAAATAACACCTATCTAATCAACGATTACAGCTGGCAGGGTATATCAGTGCGTCTGCCAGAAGCTTGGGAAAAAGCTGTGGTGAAGGTGATCGCTAGCAAGAAGCCAAAGGCGTAATGATTAGAAGTGAATTCCTTAAAGCCCCTGAGTGCAGGGGTTTGGGGTCGCCACGGAGTGTAAGCGGAGCGGGCT
>JAITWL010000395.1 GCA_031285285.1 Deferribacteraceae bacterium
AGTGGATAACCGCACAGAGGTGCAGATAGGCGCAAATGAAGGCCAGACATTCGATGTGTCGATTGGCCAGATGGACACAGCTGCTCTGGAGATAGATAATGCCTATGTGACCACTATGAAAGACGCCCAGAAGGCTATCACAAAATTTGACCAAGCACTTGAGCGTATCAATAGCGCAAGAGCGACTATAGGTGCGCAGATCAACCGCTTGGAATACACTATGCAGAATCTAAATACATCAAGACAAAACCTTGTAGCATCAGAATCTCGCATAAGAGACCTAGATGTGGCCGATGAAACAGCAACATTCTCAAGAAATCAAGTATTGGTAAACTCAGCCGTAGCAATGCTCGCACAGGCAAATGCCCTGCCGCAAACAGCACTGCAACTGATCGGAGGTTAATAGGGCGGGATCAGCTCGCCCAAGCACACTCTCAGGCGCGGCCGTGGGGACGGCCACCTGAGATGAATTTCACAATTTACTTTTACTTGATGACTGACCTCATTAGTATAGATAGGGGAGGTTCGCTATATGGCGGCCTCCCTCATTTATTTATTCGCTGATTTGCAATCAGCGAGGATCGCGGCTTTATCCTCGCGTCGGCAAAGCCTAGCTGTGGTACGCCGCTCCGCAATTCAGTCGCCACTGCGTGGCTCGTCTTGCGACAACCCCAAACCCCATCTTGGGACTTTAGGGTACTCACTTTATCTTTATTTGCTGATTTGTAATCAGCTGATTTGTAATCAGCGAGGATCGCGGCTTTATCCTCGCATAAAATTCGAAGATATTCTAAGTTGAACTGCTAATTCAGACTATTTATGATAGGAAATGGAAAAAGATAAGAGCAAAAAATCTAAAAAACGATTTGTTCTATTATTGCTCCTTCTTATAGCAATGAGCAGCACTATCGCTATGATAAAACTGCATGAACCGAATAAAGCGCCAATAACAGCTGGTGCTCAAGAGGATGATACGCTACAAGATAGCGTGCAACGAGAAGATACGAGCCGTGATAAGCCAATATCAACAGCAACAGATGCCGTTGCAATAGAACCTCCGTTACCTCCTGTGCAAATAGCGTATACGCCCACAATAAAAGCCAACAACCCTATTTATCCTACATATGGCATTGGTAATCAAGCGGTGATCCTTGTGGGCACAAGCTCACTAAATGTCCGCTCAGGCCCATCGGTTTCTTCTTCGAAGATGGCTTTGATGGATGATGAGGGGCAAGTGTTTGTCGTGATAGATGAAACTGCTGATTGGGTAAAGATTGATGATAAAGACGGCTGGGTCAATAAGGCCTATATGAAGCCAGTAGCTACGCCTATACTTGAGCCTGAGTTACCAGCCGCTACCGCCATAGATGCAGAGCTGGCAACCGAAACTATAGCAGAAGAAGCGGCTGCACTGCCCCCAATAGAAGAACCTATGCCAGCGATAGCAGAAGAGCCTAGCGAACCAGATCCAGCACCAGCTCAGCCGCTTTTTACTGGCAATGCAGATGAAGCGGCGGACTATATAATGCAATGGGGCTTAGATTATGGTTCTGATCAGCTTAATCGCTTTGGCGAGGCTGCGTTTTCTGAGTTCACAGGCTCTGGTCGTGCTCGCTTAGATTTCCATATGGATATAGATACGCAGATAACGGGCGAAGGCGAGCTATTGTTGCCGCTGCATGATGGACAATATGCAACTGTATTCACTCAAGTTGGCATGCAATCTACAGAAGGCATGAATGACAGCAATCGCTGGATAGGCAACTTGGGGCTTGGTCAGCGCTGGTATCCCTCGGCCACCATTGGCGCTGATGGCGCTATAGATTCTGGCGAGTTCATGTTTGGCTACAATATTTTTTATGACTATGATTTCACTCGCAGCCACCAGCGCGGAGGTGTTGGCCTAGAGGCAAAATATGCTTGGTTGGATTTTGCAGTGAACTATTATTTTCCGCTATCTGGCTGGCAGGAATCGCCTGATTTTGCAGGCGGCATTGTTGAAGAGCGAGCAGCGCAGGGCTGGGATCTGCGCCTACGCGGCACATTGCCATTTTATCACAATATAGCCTTAGAGGGCGCATATTCTAAATGGCGTGGCACTGTGAGTGCCTTTGGATCAAGCGATATTGAAATTAATCCAGCGGTGTGGAGCTATGGCATAGAGTATATGCCAGTGCCGTTGCTTTCCACATATCTAAGGCAGGGCAGCACAGGCGAACATACACAGACTGAGCTTGGCTTGCGCCTGACTTATCGTATGGGTGTGGCGCTCAATGAGCAGGTTTCAAGCTCGCGAGTGGCCGCTTTGCACACTATCAATGACTCTCGCCATGACTTTGTCGATAGAGAAACAAGCATAGTGCTGGAATATCGCGCTCAAAATTCGTATAACATATTCTATGTTGGCACGGTAGGCGTGAACGCCTTCAAATTTCGTATTACAGATGGTTTTGGGCGGGCTGTGGCGAATAAGCAAGCAACTGTGAGTGTGGGCAATGGTGTCACCCTTGCGGCAGCTGAGCCGCAGCCAATCGGGCTATTCGCCGCATTGAAAAGCTTCTTTTCAGGCGTTGCCTATGCTGCGGATCGTAACTATCGCTCTGATGCTGCTGGCGAATTTATTGTCACGCTTGATTCTGTCTCAACTACTTCTGTTGAGCTATCTATTGAGGTGGAAAATACTAAGCAAAGCTTTGTGCTTGATACACAACTGACTACGCTGACTTATGCTCTAGAAGCCTCCACTGATAATATGGCGCAGTATGCAGCTACTGGGGTGACTTTCACATTCAAGCGAAATGGCGTAGCTGTGCCTAATAACACAGTGGTAAGCTTCACGACAAATGCAAATTTTGCAAACTTACCTACAACAGCTCTTACAGATGCTCTTGGCCAAGTGACAGTGCTAAATCTCACTGCCACTACAGCTGGCACGCATACAATCGAGGCCACAATAGACGGGGAGACGCTCAGCATCACAGTGACTGTGTCTATCTCGCCATACACTATGGAGGCCTCAGTCAGCGATTTGACACAGGGCGTGGGCACTAGCGTAACTTTCACTTTCAAGCAGAATGGCACGGCAGTAAGCGGCGGCTCAGTAATATTTACAAGCTATACAAATTTTTCAGGCCTTTCAAATGGCAGCAGCAATGCAGCTGGGCAACTGACGGTATCAAATCTCACCGCCACAGCCATAGGCGGGCAGAGCATTGAGGCCACAATAGATGGCAATCTTGTGATGATCACATTGCCAGTATATAGCTATAGTATGGAAGCCTCGCCCACAAGCCTAGCGCTAAATACGGCAAGCGCTATGACTTTCACATTCAAGCGAAATGGCGAGGCCGTGCCTGCTGGCCTAGCTGTAAGCTTCTCAGGCGCAAATTTTTCAGGCCTGCCAACAGGCAGCACCAATGCAGCAGGGCAGATGGCCTCAAGCGTCACAGCCACAGCGCAAGGCAGCCAGACTATTCAAGCAACGATCAGAGGGCAGACTCTTAGCACTGCTATAACTGTCAATAACTACTCAATGGAGATAAGCCCAACTGAATTGGCTCGCGATGTCGCCACTAGTGTGACTTTCACATTTAAGCTAAATGGGGTAGCGTTAGCAGGCACAGCAGTCAGCTTCATGCCAAATGCAGATTTTACAAACTTGCCTACAAGCGGCACTACCAACGCTCTAGGCCAAATCACAGTGCCAAATCTCATAGGCACGACCGAAGGCAACAAAACGATAGCAGCTACTATTGGCGGGCAAAGTGTAAGTGCGGCGATGGTTGTCAATTTTTACACTGTGGATATATCAGCAAGCACATTGAGGCATAATGCTGCTACTACCATGACTTTTACCTTCAAGCGAAATGGTGTGGCTGTGCCAGCAGGCGTGGCAGTGAGCTTCACAGGAGCAAATTTCACAGGCCTGCCCACAGGCAACACCAATGCAGCTGGACAGATGGCAAGTAGCATCACAGCGAGCACAGCAGGCAGCCAGATCATTCAAGCTGTGATTGATGGGCAGACAATCAATATCCCTATGAATATCGTTGAATATAGCTTAGTCATAGGCACAGTGATAGGTGGTGGTGATTTTACCTCAAGTCATACCACAGCCACTATCCCTGTGACACTCATGCTAGGTGGCGTAGCTGCAAGCGGGCTGGCTGAAACTATCACATGGAGCGTTGTTTCAGCAGACAATAGCGCAAATCTGGCTGTGGAGACTCCTGAGCGCTATCTCACTGTAGGGCTTCAATGGGGCAACACTGCAAAGTCGACTGGTATTACAAATAGCACAGTCTATGGCACTAATACAGCGATCACCAACTTGAGCGGCCTAGCAAGCATCATGCTATCAGATATAATAGGCGAGCGCACAGTCATCGTGCGTGCATCAGTGGTGCTAGATGGGATGACAAAAACCGCTGAGAAAACTATCACCTTCGGGCGTGGCCCGCTATCACGAGTGCGCATACCAAATGGAGATGCTACATATTTAGCGCCACTATTAGAGGGTTGGGCGGCCTGCAATAATGGAATCCACTACTCTGGCGACTATACCCTCTGGGTGTCAGGTCAGGATATTGGCAGCAAATTGCCAACAGTGGCCGATCTACAGGCTCTATATGATGATACCAATGCCAGCAATAGTATGCGAGCCGCTGGCTGGACAATTACTAATCAACGCTATATTACAAGAATTACGTATGGAACAGGTTCATTGAGTGTGGTTGATATGAGCACTCGTACTGTGTATGGCAATGGTGTCAGTTCTTTTGATCGTAGGTTTGTTTGCCTACGCTAGCAAAACATTAATATGCACATGTCTTTTGTCTAAAAAGTCAATATTTTACTATCAACTAGCCATGAATATCTGCTACACTCTGCCTCACAATTAACGCAGCGATTAACTGCAAGGGAATTTTGGAGTAGGATTTCATGTTTGAGAATCAAAAAGACATACGGTTTGATGATGATTTGCAACTAGAGGCATATATTTTTAATGGTGTGGTGCAGGCTTTTCCGAATCATTTCCATGAATATTTCGTTATCGGCCTGATTGAAGCAGGCGAGCGTCGATTGACTGTTAATAATCGTGAGTACTGCATCGGGCCTGGCGATCTGATAAGCTTTAACCCTATGGAAAATCACGCTTGTGAGCAAAAAAGCGGCACCCTGCGCTATCGCTGCCTTAATATAAAGCAAGAGATCATGCAGGGCATAGCTCGCGAACTATTTGAAAGTGATGAGCTGCCATATTTTAAAGAGCCTGTGCAGCATAACACAGCGCTTGCGCCTAGCTTTGGCGCTCTGCATGAGAGCATCATGCACAATGGGGCAGAGCTAGAAAAAGAAGAACTCTTTTTGCTTTTTATGGAGCAGCTGCTTTCTTATGCTGGCAGAGCTAATCCTAGTGCGCAACGTAAAGAAATTGAAGCGCTATGCACATTCCTAGAGCAACACTATGCTGAACGCATCACGCTAAATATGCTAAGCGAGCTTGTGCAGCTTAATAAATATTATCTTGTGAGGCTCTTCACGCGCCATAAAGGCATCACGCCATATCGCTATTTGGAAACAATCCGCATCAATAAAGCAAAAACAATGCTAGAGCAGGGCATTGAGCCAGCACAAGCGGCACAGCTAGTCGGCTTCTCAGATCAAAGCCATTTCTCTACCTATTTTGGCAAGTTTATCGGCTTGACGCCAGGGCAGTATCAAGCTATTTTCCGCGAGGTGGCGAAATGAAGAGTACAAATGAAAGAGCTGGGCATGCCGCTGCTATGCTCACAATATTAATCTGGGGTGGCACATTTATCTCAACAAAAGTGCTGCTACGCTCAATTTCCCCTGTTGAGATCCTCTTCACCCGCTTTTTGATTGGCTTTGTTGCGCTGCTAATTATCTATCCCAAGCGGCTCATCATCCAAGATCGGCGGCAGGAGTGCCTCTTTGTTGCGGCAGGCTTTTGTGGTATTACATTATATTACTTGCTGGAAAATATCGCGCTGACCCTCACCACTGCTAGCAATGTGGGCATTATAATCACCATCGCCCCATTTTTCACGGCAATTTTATCTAGGATATTTTTAAAATCAGAAAAGCCAGCAATGCAATTCTACATTGGCTTTTTAGCAGCAATAGTAGGTGTAGCCCTTATCAGCTATAATGGGAGCACTATGCAACTAAATCCAAAAGGCGATTTGCTAGCAGTCTTAGCAGCTGTGACTTGGGCTGCCTACTCTATATTGACGCGAAAAATCAGCGGCTTGGGCTATCGCACAGTGCAAACGACCCGCCGCATATTTTTCTATGGCTTGCTGCTAATTCTTCCCATGCTCTTTTTTATGGATTTTCGCCTAGGCCTAGAGCGCTATGCTGAAGCTGCCAACCTTGGCAATATCTTATTCTTAGGCCTAGGAGCATCTGCGCTTTGCTTTGTCACATGGAATACCGCCGTCGGGCTGCTGGGCGCTGTGAAAACCAGCGCATATATCTACCTTGTGCCAATCATCACAGTGGCCGCATCAGTATTGATACTGCATGAGCCGCTAACGCCGATTCTCATAGTGGGCGCATTGCTCACGCTGCTTGGGTTGTGGCTGTCAGAAGGTAAATTTAAACGTGGTTAAAAAATAAAAGTTGTTCGACTGTAGCATCAGAATCAAAAAAGGGATAACTTTTCGTTTGTTATCCCTTGCCGCTTTATTCTACGTCCTGTATAGCGCGCGCAGGCACTCCGTCCTGCGGTGGCTCGTCCTGAGCATTTGTTGATATCCCACGTCCTCTTGGGATAATGTCGCTCTGCTAAAAAGCTAGCAGAGGAGCGGGGGCCGCATAAGCGGCGCCCCTCCGAGTTGATGATGTTGACCTCGACATCATGTGCAATAGGTTTTTCGTTATCAGCTGGGGGAGCCAATATCGAAAATTCATTTTGGGAGCACGTCCTGTGCATCTGTTTGTCATAAGCGTCCTGCTTATGTTTCGCCCATCCTAGGCTTTACGCTTCACGTCCTGCGAAGCTATTTTAAGCGTGTAATACACGATTAAAGTTTAATAGACTCAGTCTTGCGAATGATTGTCACTTTGCCTGCTTCAAATTTTACTTCCAATGAGCCATAAAACTCGCTTTCAAATATTTCTCTCAGCATTTCATAAAGTTTAGTCAATTGAGATTTTGATTTTTCTTGTTTTATATTCAATGCGCCCATAATACATCCTCCATGATGTTTGCAGTGCTGTTAAGTATTTTATCGTTGCCTTACACTAAAGGCCCGTGCTATCCCTGAATCAGTTGCAGGGCATAAGACGGAATCTGGTTTGCTTGGGCGAGCATTGCCACGCCCGATTGGACAAGCACTTGGTTATTCGCAAAATTTGTGCTTTCCTCTGCCACATCAAGATCCCGTATCCGTGATTCGCTCATTGCAAGATTTTCTCTAGCTGTCGCAAGGTTTTGTATAGTATATTCCAGCCTTGAAATCTGCGCGCCTACTGTGGCTCTTGCGGAGACGACTTTTGTCAATGCATCATCTATTAAGCCTATCGCGTCCTGCGCTAGAAACTGGGTGACCATAGTCAAATCTTCCAAGCCCAAGCCTTTCAAATCAAGCTGTGGGATAGATACATTTAAATCTTGCCCTTTGTTCGCCCCTATTTGCAAGGATGTGCGGTTATCCACAATGTGCATGTAGTGTTTCTTCGCAGCCAAGCCTTCGTTAGTGTCGAAGAGGATCTCATTTTTACCCCCATCATAATTCCACTTCACGTCCACCCCTGCGCGCGAATCAATCACCAGCTCCACACCATCAATGATAGAATAGATGCGGTCGTTGCCAGTGACTTCTTTGCCTATGAAATTGCCTGTGTGTGCATCGCGTATAGTCACCTCAGAAGTGTTATTCACAGCTTTCTGCACCTCAGCAAGGCCAAGGCCGTTGAGTAAGCCCTGATCGCCTATGAAGGCAAGCTCGCCTTGTGTGCCTGCAATGGCGCTCTGGATAAGCATAGTGCCCTTCACGGCGTCCCATGCGTTATTAGTGACATTAGGCACAGTCACATACTGCACAAGGTTTTTATTCACTTGTGGATCATCAGCACCCATATCAAGATCTTCCACTATGGCTTTTTGCAATTTTCCTACAAATGTCGCTATAGTGTCGTTGCCTTCTAGATGCACCACAGTCTTATTGCCATTGCCATATACAGTGAGCTCTTTCTTAGGTGATAGCACCATATTGCCATCAGCATTAGTGAAGTTTCTGATATCTTGCAGCTTAGTAGTGCTTGTGGCTGCTTCACCGCCGCCACGTATAGATAAAGTGAAGCTTCCTGTCACGGTTAGCCCAGCAGTTTGTGGAGAGCCATTTTCTTTGAAATTCATTGTGACATGACCAAAGTTGATATTGCCAGTCTCTTCATCCATATCCACATAGTGCACAACAGTTGGGCTTTCATCAAGGAAAGGGTCTGAATTATCAGCTCTAGTGATTTCATCTTGGCCGTAGACAACATAAGGGCCATGACCCATCTTAATGATGCCGCCACCAGCTGATAATACTCCAGCTTGGATAGGCATAGGCGATAGCTCATTAGGATCGGCTGTGATAGCGAGCAGCATCTTATCTCCACGATTGATAGTGGAGCTAGCAGAGCTTAGCTTGATGGTGAATGCGCCAAATGTGCCCATAGCAGATGTTGTGCCGCCAGCTGAGGCCATCATCATCTCTTGCCATGCGCCAACATCGCCTGTCTTCGCGTCGATAAAACGCATGCGAGTGTTGGTGCTATTTTGGCCATTGCTGTCAGATAGAAATTCAATCTCCACATAGCCGCTAGATGTGATGCCTGCTGTGCTAGTGGTGGATGCTGTGCCTGTGGCGCTATCAATAGTTCTCGCTTGAGCAGTCACAACCCAATCAGAATTGGTCGCTGCATGACGGCCTGATATCTCCACTGATGAGCTGATTGCAGCTGTCATAGTGCCATAAGCAGTGCTAGTGGAGTCATTGTTCACCGACAAGCCACGCACTTCCACAATTAAGTCTTCGTCCTTAGTCGGCGTGAGGCTGACAGGATCAGAGACAGAAGAGATATTGGTACCCATAGCCGAATTAACTTCTGCGCCAAGTGCCCCTTCATTAAGTGTGAAAATGTTTGTTTTTTGGATTTGGTTACGACCAGGAGTCACTTCCATAGTGATTTCATAGTTGCCTTCGGCCACAGGCGCCCGCATGATGGCATCAATCAGCTTAGTCGAAGAAGACCATAGACCGATTCCCTCACCATTAGTAAGCTTGCGTGTGTTGAATTCTGTGGATGAAGATACTCTGTCGATCTCTTCCTTTAATTGGTCGATTTCTTTCTGAATCTCGAGCCTATCATTGGAAGTGTAGATCCCGTTGGAAGCTTGAACAGCAAGCTCCCGCATACGCTGAAGGATGCTTCCCGTCTGTTCCATCGCTCCTTCGGCTGTTTGAAGGTATGATATACCATCCTGGGCATTCATTGATGCCCGTTTCATACCCGAGATTTGTCCTCTCATTTTCTCGGAAATCGCCATACCAGATGCATCATCAGCAGCATGGTTAATCCTGAGCCCCGAAGACAGGCGCTCAATAGATTTACCAAGAGCAAGCTGGTTGACTGCCAGATTCTTCTGACTGGTAAATGCGTAGAGATTTTGGTAAACTGTCAACGCCATTCTTTTCCTCCTTGATTATTTCAATAGAGGGCGTAAGCACTCATGTGTGCTTAGGGGGCTTATCGGA
>JAITWL010000033.1 GCA_031285285.1 Deferribacteraceae bacterium
ATCTACCTGTACGTGATGTGGCAGGGCGAGAGCTTGTGCTAGCAGCAAGATATACAGACATTGACAAAACCCTTATTGATAATATAAAGTCTCTGCATATGCAGCCGCAAAAGCGTTTATTGATAAGGCTATACTTGGATGGAGGCGAGATGCACGCTTATCCCATCTCGCTTATAGGTGATGTGATCATCAGCCTGAGCCTTGATAGCCTAAATGCAGCAGAGAAGACTAGCAAATACTATAAATGGTAGTGATTGAGGAGTACCTACATATGAAACTAAGCATTGAAAGCATGAAACATACTGAGCCCATCATTCAGGCGATTAATCAGCATCCATTTGTGCAAGAGTTGATGGCTGGCACATTGGCTCGAGACAAATTCACATTCTATATTACGCAAGATAGGCTTTACTTGGCTGATTATGGCCGCGCACTGGCGGCTATCGCTGGTAGGCTCTATGATCCTGAGCATATAAGCAGCTTTCTAAGCTTTGCCAATGATTCAATGACTATGGAGAAGGCGATGCATGCTAGCTTTTTGCATGATGTTCCGCCAGCTGCAATCTCGCCTACATGCACGCTTTACACAGCATATATTGCAAGGCAACTAGCCTTTGAATCAGTGGAAGTGTGTGTGGCCGCAGTGCTCCCGTGCTTTTGGATATATAAAATGGTGGGCGATTATGTCATAAAACATCAGACTAAGGGCGATAACCCTTATCAATCATGGATCAACACATATAGTGGCGAAGAATTTGAGCAGGCTGTTGAGCGCGCGCTCAATATCTATGATGAGCTTGCGGAAAAGAGCAGCCAGAGTCAGCGAGACAAGATGCTGGAGGCATTTTTGACTTGCTCAAAGATGGAATGGATGTTTTGGGACAGCGCTTATAGGCTGGAGCAGTGGCCAATATGAGCACAGAGCCAGCTTCGCTGATAGCGCAGACTCAATATGAGCTTGCAGCATTATTTGAGCATGGCTTAGCTGGTAGTGCACGCTTTGCGCCGCGCTTTGATGAGCTTGCTGCGTGCTATGCTAATCTAGGTATGAATTTTGCTGCTGAGCATATCACCAAGCTAGCCAAGCAGCTGCGCAGCTCAGGTTTTGAGGTCTCCCAAGAGAGCTCTGAGCTGCTAGCATTGATTCACGAATATCTAAAGATAGTAACTGATCGGCTTTGGTACTATGAGGCAAAAAAGTAACTTTTTCACACTCGCTTAAATATTAAAGATGTATTTATCCCACCAAAGGCAAAATTATTATTCATTACATAGCTACTGCTCATAGTTTTGCCATCGCCTGTGATATATTCAAGTTCTGCACAGTCTGGATCGACTGATATAAGATTCAGAGTTGGCGCATACCAGTCTGTATTCATCATCTGTATTGACATTATAGACTCTAGCGCACCACAAGCACCAAGAGTATGCCCAAGATAGCTTTTTTGTGAGCTTATTGGCACAGTTTTGCCAAATACATGCCGCACAGCCTGCGTTTCTGCCACATCTCCTTGCTTTGTGGCTGTGCCGTGGCCATTAACATAGCCTATATCGCTGGCTGCTATGCCTGCACAATCAATAGCCAGCTGCAACGCCTTGCCCATAGTGTCTTTATTTGGCTGAGTGATATGTGCTCCATCAGTGTTAGTGCCAAAGCCTATTACCTCTGCATATATTGTTGCTCCACGCGCTTTTGCGTGCTCATACTCTTCTAATATCAGTGTGCCAGCTCCTTCACCTATAACTAGCCCATCACGGCCTATATCATATGGGCTTGGGGTGAGCTTAGGGCTATCATTCTTGATACTAGTAGCAAAGAGCGTATCAAAAACCACTGCTTGCGTAGGGCTCAGCTCTTCGGCACCACCAGCTATCATAATATCTTGATGACCATACTTTATTGCTTCGTAGGCATTGCCAATTGCGAGGCTTCCAGATGTGCATGCTGTGCCTGTGGGGATAAGCCTCCCTGTAAGCTTGAAATATACGGAAATATTCACAGGGCAAGTATGCCCCATCATTTTGATATATGTGGAGGATGTGACATTGGCGACAGTGTTATTATTGATGACTGAGTAAAAATCGCATACTGCATCAATTGAGCCGCTTGATGATCCATATGCAACGCCTGTGCGGCCGCTTGTCAGCACAGCATCATTCAGCAAGCCTGCATCAATCAATGCATTTTCAGAAGCTGTCACAGCCAAGAGTGATACACGCCCCCAGCTGCGAGTATTTTTGCGCGAATAGTGTGATGGTTGCACAAAATTATCTATAGGCGCAGCAAGCTTTGTGCGTAACCCTTCTATATTCCATTCATCCATAACACGTACAAAATTTTTCTTTTGTTTAAGTGAGTGAAAGATATCCTCAACTGTTGAACCCATGGCAGTCACAGCGCCCATACCTGTTACAACGACCCTTCTGTCCATTAGCATAATCCTCCATTTACAGATATCACTTGTTTTGTTATATACGCAGCTTCATCAGATAGCAGGTATGCAGCCAGCGAAGCAACTTCATCTGCTGTGCCTATGCGGCGCATAGGTATATATTTTTTCATCATGTCAATGTCGAGCCCTTCAGTCATATCTGTTTGAATGAGCCCAGGGGCAATGCAATTGACAGTGATCTTATGTTTGGCAAGCTCTAGCGCAAGAGATTTGGTCGCGCCGATCACGCCAGCCTTAGCTGCGCTATAATTCACCTGTCCGCGATTGCCCATAATGCCAGATACTGAGGCTAGCGTGATGATGCGAGCGGGCTTTCTAGCGCTAACCATAGGCATCACCAGCGGGCGCAATATATTATAGACCCCGTTTAGGCTTGTGTT
>JAITWL010000049.1 GCA_031285285.1 Deferribacteraceae bacterium
CCTTTTCAGGCAATAAGCCTTTTAGGCGCTGTGCATCAATGATCTTTTCGCCCTCAGTGAATAATAGCGGGATGAATCGCAACGCTATCAGCATCGACATAGCCGTATCTGCTGGATTGATGCGAATAATACGCAACGGCTGAAAGAGGAGATGGAACAGGCGCACGATATCCGTCATAGGGGTAATCACGGCAAAAAGCGCTGAAAAACCAATGATCACAACCATACGGCCAGTGAAAAATAGCGAATTTATAATGCTTTGCTCATTTGGCAGCATCCACTGCCCCATAGGCGTGAGAAAAAGCTGAACGATGAATGTGAAAATCAAGAAAAAACGAAAAGGGCGGATGAGTGAATACATTCCGCCAAATCGTAGCCCAGCCGCAAGCGCAGCAGCCAAAAAAATTGCGGCAAGCACTGCTAGCGCCCCAAGCGAGTGCGCCAACCCAGCCGCAAGCACAAAGGAGAAGGATAGAAGCATCTTGGCCGCAGGATGCAGCCTGTAAATGGGTAGATCTAGACCCCTGTAAGCTAGCTTAAACACTAGTCTTTCTTGGCAGTCTCTTCCTGCTTGTCAAGCTTAGGTGCAGGCGTGATATCTTCCACATCTGTGTCGATATCTTTCATACCTTTCTTAAAATTACGAATGGCCTTGCCCATACCTTCGCCAATCTGTGGTAGTTTAGATGCTCCAAAAAGCAGCACAACTACTAACAAAATTATCATTATTTGTTGAGTACCAATCATTGCTTCCTCCAATCTAGATGTGAACCAGCCAGTGTTATATTACAGATTATAGATGAAAATTCAAGCATTATTATAGGATATCCCTGATTTTACAATTCATTGGCTTGTTATCTTGTGCTTAATCTTGTATACTGTATTTTTAAGAGTAAAATTGGATACAATCATGTATTTTTATTCAGACAAAAAGCTTGAAGATCTTCTTGCTGACATCTATTTAACACGAGCCACTGCTCGCCCTTATGAGCGTTTTGACTTGCTCGATACAGCAGATTTTGCGCATGCTGCCGCAGCTGTGCTTATATATATGCAAAATGATCGGCTACACCTGAGCCATGCTGGGCGGGTGTATACTCAGGCGTTGCCTGCAATAGCTAAGCTGCCAATAGCTGTGAATAATCTGCGCAAATCGCCAATGAAAGACCATATCTTAGCCATATCAGCGGATCCTTTGAGCGAAAGCACAACGGTGTCGCTAGCTGTGAGCACATGTAGCCTGAGCATAGATGGCGATAATAGGTCTTGGCGGATAATACAGCGCCGCTCAGCCAATTCTATCAGTGGTTATCTATATGAGCTACAAGGCGAGGCGTTGCCAGATGAGCTATTGGCTATGTTTAAAGCCGCAGGCCTGCGAATATCAAACTATGAGGCGTATATTCTGCATGCATTTATATATAATAAAATCCCCAGGGAGGGCAATATGAAAGAGAAAGAGATAGTAGCGAGGGCGGATACGCCAGCATTTAATGATGTGTTGCTAAACCAATTGGATCTGATGCAGTATGCCCTTCTTGATTTTAATCAAACAGGCAGCATGGCTGCTATTGAGAAGCTTAACGACAGCATTTTCAATTTCTATGTGCTATATTATGGTCGTCATAATGGCACAGAGGGTGAAGGGCTGGAGAAATTTGTGACAGCCGTATCGGAGCTCATAGCAGAGATAACTGTTTTTGATAGTCTGTTGCGTCATATAGGTATCCTTAGCACATCTTGGAATGTGGCATTGCGAGAATCAGTCACTGGCGATAGAGAGCGCGCATATACAGCCATGAAGGCTGCCTGTGCTGACTTTGAGAAAGAAAACGTTATCGCTGAAATGCGTAGCTACCTGCGCACGCTTGAGCCTGAGCCAGAAGTGGCCTATGGCAAATATTGTGGCAAACAAGCAGAAAGGCTTCTGCATCGCTTCGTAAAAGAGCATAAGCGACTAAAACAGAAACGCTCTGCCAAGCGATATAACAGCTTCTATGAAGCGCTTGCCAATATCTGCATGCATATGGATATTCTGGGCTTTTATGCTGCCACAGAGGATTTTAACGAATTAAGGCATGAGATGAAAAAATACCTTGAAGCAATGGAAGACTATTCATCACGGCTTAATATGAAGGTGCTAATGAAGGCTTATCAGCAAGAGCTAGCACTGGAGAGCGACGAAGTGAAATCAATAGGCATCCCCAAGGCTGGCCGTAAAGAGCTGAAAAAGCTGCTGAAAGGCGTAAGCGCAGCCGTGGAAAAGCTTAAACATTAGTCTTTGCTAAGCTATATCATCTTTACTAAGCGGCGTGCCACGCGCTATCTTTCTGCTTGCTTTTTTGCCAAGTATTTCTGGCAGATAGCGTGGGTGCAGGCCAGCGCCTGGACGGATGGATCGCAGATTGGTTTCTGTAAATACTTCGCCTGCCTCCATATCTGCCACCACAAATAACGATCGTCCCAAGGCGCGCATTGCTGCGACTTCGGCTGGCAAAGCATAGTCCGCACAGCCTATTGCACTTTCGACTTCACGCACAGCCCGCACCATCGCAGCAAATTCATCTGGTGTCATAGAAAAGGCCGCATCTGGGCCGCCAAGCGCCTTATCCAATATAAAATGCTTCTCTATCATAACAGCGCCTAGCGCAGCGGCAGCCACGGCCACAGAGCTGCCCATTGTATGATCCGATAAGCCCACAGGTAGTTTAAATTGCTCCCTCAGCTGAGTCATCATAGCCAGATTCGCTTGCTCTATGGGCGCAGGATATGCGCTGGTACACTTTAATAGGATTATATCGCTATTGCCCACGCTATAGCAAGCATCTACAGCTTCCGCTATCTCAGCAAGTGTTGCCATACCTGTGGATAAGATGATTGGCACGCCGCAGTCAGCAGCTTTCTTGATAAGCGGGATATCGAATATCTCGAAGGAGGCTATCTTATAGGCAGGCACGGTTTGCGCCTGCAAAAAATCTACAGCTGTGTGATCAAATGGCGATGAAAATAGCTCTATACCAAGCTCGGCAGCTTTTACTTTCAATGATGGATACCAATCCCAAGGGGTATAAGCCTCTTGATATAGCTGATATAATGTTTTACCTGCCCATAGGCCATCTTGCATGCGAAAATATTCATTATCGCAGTCGATAGTGATGGTATCGGGGGTGTATGTCTGCAATTTCACGGCATCTGCGCCTGCTGCATGGGCGGCGACAAGTGTTGCC
>JAITWL010000063.1 GCA_031285285.1 Deferribacteraceae bacterium
GATATTTGGCGAATATGGATGCAGCAAATATACTAAGCCAGAACGCTCAAGAATCCCCATCCACAGCTGCGCGGTCTTCGTATCTATGCCGATATCACGAGCAAGTGATGAATAATTCAATAGCTGTCCTGTCTGCGCAGCAACCACTGATAGAAAATCAAAAAATTGTATTGGTTTTTCTATATTGTGAAAATTTCTCACATCTCGCTCTATATAAGATTGCACATAGGATGAAAAATATTGCTCACGATTAAGCTTATTCACGAAAGGTTCTGGCAAACAGCCCTCCCATATATGCTGGTAGACATCGCCAATGGTGAGCTTTTCGCCATCATTTGATTTATCCATAGTTGGCAAGAATGGTCTACCAGAAAATGGCTTTTCTTTTTTTTCACGATAAGATAGCCCCATAAGGTCTAGAATACCTATGCGCCCAGCTAAAGACTCCTGAACCCCTTGCATCAATCGATACTTTTGCGAACCAGTGAGCCAAAATGCACCTTTATCATCGCGATGCTCATCTACATAAATTTTGATATATGGGAAGAGCTCTGGCGCATATTGGATTTCATCAATGATAATTGGCGGTAGATTTTGCTGCAAAAATAGCTCTGGATCTTGCTGCGCTAGCTTACGCATGTTCATGTCATCCAATGACACATACCTGCGCCCTATAGAGGAGCTGGCGGCGGCTAAGGTTTTCAGCAAAGTCGATTTCCCAACCTGACGCTGACCATTCAGCAAGATCACCCTAAAGCCCTTCGCAGCTTCTTCAATTATGGGAGCAAGCGTCCTTTCTAAATCAGCCATAGTCTAAACCCATTTATTTGAGAGTGGTCAATGGCGTTGATTCCGTCATTGCGAGCGCAGCGCGGTTCGGAACGCTGGATTGCTTCGCAGAGCCTCGCAATGACGTTTCTCTGTAGTTCTCAATCAACACTATTTGTCTACTCCCATTTATTTTATTAAATTATTGCAACAATTCTATCGTGGGTTAAAAATCATACTATGCCGCTCATTCACAGCGCGTACCAATAGTTGCTTGGCGTCGCTTTCTGTGATGTAGTTGCCTTCCACTTCCAGCAATTCCATATATTTCACTTGGGCATTTTTCAAGTCATATTGCTCTTGCGAGCTATTTTCGAAATCGCTACCACGCACTGTGAGCGATTTGCAGAGGTCATTTTCCAGAAGTTCTGGCAGGATATCCTTCACCATCATATTGGAGAGCAATTCCTTGCCGCCACCTGCGGAGACTGTCACATCGGCTTTGAGGCCGCCTAGAAAGCTAATAATCTTTGTTAGCTCGCCAGCCTTGGTGTTGGCAAATTCTGTCACATCTTCGCCTGAAGGCATATTGAAGCTGAATGACACTTTCTTGTAGCAATCCCAAGCTAACACCTTTTCATCAATATGCTCTTCAAAATAAGGAGTCAAACGAACCACGCCCTCAGGGCTAAATTGGCCTAAGAGCTTTTTAAAGCCTGATACGCAGCCGCCAGCACCAGCTGCAAAGCAGAGAAGCGTCTTATAAGCAGGATTGACAAAGCCAAAGGAGATATCACCCAGCGAACCCTGCGGCAGCGAAAGCTCAGCATAGTTGCCATCATCATTCACCCATACAGGCCAAGAGATGCGCTCACGCACAAGTGTGAAAAAATAAGTGGCTGATTCATCAATATCCACACGCTCTGCCACGCGCCAAGTATACTTGAGCTGTCCAGCTTCAAAGATACCACTGGTGTTGCCAGATTCAAGTATGGTCTCCATATTTTCATGAAATTTGCTGAAATAATCTTCCTCTGCGGCTTCAATATTTAAGTAAGCCACAGTGATGCGTTTTGACCAAGACATAGTTGTTTCCTTTGCTTTGCATTTAGCTGAAGTAGGATAAATATAGGATAAGTTTATCTTGGTTGCAAGATAATTATGCGATTTAATGTTTTAGTATAATTTTGCCGATAAGGTGATCAAAGGAGATATCTATGATCACAGCAATTGCCGCAGACGCGACGCAGATGAAACAGGCCGAGCAGGCCACCAATATGGCGGTGGCTGTTGCCAAAAAGGGGCAAGAGGTGCAGAAGATGATGGGCGAAGGCGCAATGAAGCTCATAGAATCAGCCTCAGTGAATGGCGATGCTGCTGCAAAAGCTCAGGGTAAGGGTAGTATTATCAATGTGGTAGCCTAAGCCCGCAGTCAGCAAGGTTTATCTAATATCATTTAAAATATATATGGTCGTTGTTGCGCCATTTGCAGTGCGTTCGACAGTGTCAAAAGTGATATTGACCAAGCCGCCTGCTTTCAGGGTTTGCGCTTTATCAAGCAATCTCGCTGGCACAGAAAATCCCTGAGCTCCTCTGCCTATGTCAAAGTAAGCCACACTGCCTTCCAATGAGGCAAATTGTGCTGTTTTAATGGTATTTGCTGCTATTCTCTTATCCACAGGTACTTGTGCAGGCAATGTGACAGCCGTTGATGCGGCTTTAGGCTCATAATTTTTCACTGGCTCTAGTGATCCAGCGAAGCGCCCATCAAAAGCCAGCGCGATAAGCTCATTTGCATCTTGTGGGGGGCAGGTTTCACAGCTAAATTCCTTCACCCACCATGTGTTGGCCGCTATTTGCTGAAAATACACCTCAATTGTGCTATCGATCTTATATGCGCGACCATCAAGATAAACCAATATCTGGGTTGCCTTTTGCCTATCAGTGCCATAGAGCCTATCGCTTCTAAGCCCAAAATCATAGGCTATATTATATAGTGAGCGCACAAGCATAGGCATCTGGCTATCTGGCAAGCTGCTAAAAGCATCGCTTTGTCGATATATCAGATATGGGCTCTCACGAATAAGCCCTTTAAATTTGACTATTTTATTGCCCTCACTATCAATAATCAGCTGCCACTGCGGCTTCATAAAATAATCATCAAATACTTTACCAATATTTGTATAAGGAAAGCCTGACACTTCCGTGCCTCTGGCCTGTTCAATTTCTATCTGCTGGGCATTGGCAAGCATGCTAAATGCCAGTATAATAATAACTATAAGTGTTCTACGCAAAATGTTTCTCCTGTCTATTGTGTAGGTTATGCCTATATTATAGATTATATTAATGCTTTGTGCAAGATAATGTTGTTTTCTTGCCCATTTGCTAGACATATCATTTATTTACAATCGCTCCAATCATTTTGATCGTATCTTCATATTTGATATTTTCTTCCATCCGCTGGCGTAACAGGGCGTTTATAGCACCAATCTTATTAAGCGCCTCATCTATCTTGGGGTTAGAGCCTGCTACATATGCGCCGATATTCACTAGATCTTCAGCATCGCGATAGGTTGCCATTAGGTCGCGGAAGCGCCCTGCTTGTATAAAAACCTCGTCTGGCACTATTTCTTTCATAAGGCGTGATGCGCTCACTAGCACATCTATTGCAGGGAAGTGATTCTTCGCGGCTAGCATCCTATCAAGCACTATATGCCCATCGATGATAGAGCGCACAGTGTCGCCCACAGGGTCATTCATATCATCACCTTCCACAAGCACTGTGTATAAGCCAGTGATGCTGCCTGCTCCAGCCGTAGTACCCGCTCGCTCTAGTAATTTTGGTAATAGTGAAAATACTGATGGCGTATAGCCCCTAGTGGCGGGGGGTTCGCCAATTGAAAGGCCGATCTCGCGCTGAGCCATTGCAAAGCGGGTGACACTATCCATCATAAACATCACCTGCTTGCCCTGATCGCGAAAATATTCGGCAATGGCAGTCGCCATAAATGCGCCCATCTTGCGCACTAGTGGCGCCTGATCGCTCGTTGCCACCACTACCACACTACGCTTTAAGCCTTCTTCGCCGAGATCGCGCTCAATAAACTCGCGTACCTCACGGCCACGCTCACCGATCAGCGCTATCACATTGATATCAGCATTGGTGTTGCGTGCAATCATGCCTAGGAGCACGCTTTTGCCCACACCGCTGCCCGCAAATATGCCTACGCGCTGCCCCATGCCTGTGGTCATCAGCCCATCAATGGCTTTTATACCTGTGGAAATGACATCATGGATCACCTTGCGCCCCATAGGCTCAGGCGGCATGGCATATAGCGGCATCGCCACACCTTTTGGTAGCGGCCCTTTATCGTCGATTGGCTCGCCAAGGCCATTGAGTATGCGGCCAAGCATAGCATCTGATACTTGTATGCATGATGAAGTGAGGCGCTCGCCAGTGGCTGAAAATGAAGATACACTATGCACACTGCTACCCGGGCGTATACCGCCGCTATCGCCATATGGCATGAGCAGTACGCGATTTTCATTGAAGCCAACAATCTCTGCTGGCACAATATGCCCATCAGTGGTGCTGATAGCCAAGCGGCTACCAATAGCCATCAATGGCCCATCAGCCTCAATGATCATGCCTACTATTTTAGTAACAGCGCCTGAGTAGATAAGCTCGTTATTAGGTTTTATAGATTTAAGAAGCCTTAAACTGTTCATTAATTGTAGCCTCGCGAGCATTGCATACGCTCACATATAGCATGTTAATTTGATATTCGCAAGTTTCTTACGAATCCTCAGGGTCGTTCTGTTCTTTTTTGATTAAAGCTACAGAAACGCTGCTCTTGTTGCATTTAACCGTCATTAGACTTGTCATGAAACAAAGTAAGGCAAAAGTCCCCTTCGGCGGAAGGGGTGCCCGCAGGGCGGGGTAGTGGTTCCTTAGCCTTAAACCATCGCTATGATTATGCATGTAAGCATTACAATATAAATTAG
>JAITWL010000268.1 GCA_031285285.1 Deferribacteraceae bacterium
TATGATGGGCTGTATCGGAGTTACTATGAGAATGGGCAGCTGCTAGATGAAGTAAACTTCAAGGCAGGTCTATATGATGGGGCGTATAAGACATACTACAAGAACGGACAGCTACATCGACATTTTGTTTATAAGGAAGACGTGCGAGATGGTCTCCAGATAACTTACTATGAGAATGGGCAGCTGCAACAGAAAGAGACAGAGACTGCTGGATATAGAACTTCAGCGAGCTGGTATTACGAGAGCGGTCAGCTGGAACAGGAATATTACACAGTAGATCAGGTATATGTGAATAAAGAGTATTATGAGAGCGGTCAGTTGGAAAATGAATACAAATACAAAAGCAAGCTTGATATAACGTATAAAGCATATCACCCGAACGGGCAGTTGCACATTGAATTCGCCTCCAAGAGGGGTGATGGGGGAGAGTATATAGATGGGCCACATAAAACTTATTATGGTAATGGTAAGCTGGCAGAAGAAGCTAGCTACAAGCTCGGTAAGCTAGTGCGCAGTTGCAAATTTAGCTATTCTGATGATGGTAGCGTTGAGAAAGCTTGCAATAATTCTCCCCAATAATCGCACGAGGTTGCCTGCATCAGTCCGACGGAATATATTATTCCAATTCTAAATTAAAGTTTCCATAATTCCGTCATTACGAGGTTCTGCGAAGTAATCCAGCGTTCCTAATAATTGTCGGCCAGAGGCCACATAATCCTGAATCCTAGATTGGCAACGCATGAGCCTCGCAATAGACTTGTCATGAAACGAAAAAGCTGCGTCATTGCGGGCTCGACCCGCACTGGATTTATTCTGGATTGCAGCTCAAGGCCTCAATGACGTGTGCTGTCGCCCCTTGCGAAGCGAATGGGTCTTGGCATTTCATGACAAGTCTAATGACGGATTACATGTCTAGCTAAGTTCATTATACCAATCCAACAGTAGCTTCCTATAATCAGCATCCAAACCCAACGAGGCTACACGCTCGCCATTATATGCTACTGATGGCCGCTTACCCATGCTGCGTATGGCGGCAAAGAGGCTATCATTCTCTCCCATAATATCATTGGCGGCATGCTCGCCAGCCACAAACATAAACACTATTGCGCGCACATCATTCGCCTGCTGAGCTTTCGCAAAATCAAGCGCAGCCTCCATATCAGGCTCGCCCTCTATGCTAGCCACTCGTGCATTGGGATATTTCGCGGCCACTAGCTCCGCCAGCTTCATATACACAGCCTCAGCAGGATGCTTCGCACTCGTGCCATGCGCCACCACAATATTTATACCATCTGTTAGCATATATTTTGCTAGCATCTCCACAACCATAGGCAGTTTCTCAGCATCTGCCAGTAGCGGTGGCTGATAGCGTAGGCGTATATTTGGATTAGCTTCAGCAAAACTATCCACTGTGAGCTTGAGCTTATCATGCTCCACCCCAGCAAAGAGAAGCGTGGTTAGCACTATTATATCGTGATAACCATCATACTTTAGCTTATCTAACATGGCTTCTGGTGATAGAATCTGCTCTGATTCGGGTAGATTAGCATTGAGCTTGCGCCTGATCATGCCCGATGTGTATGGCACAAAGATTGCCCTATCAGGAAAATTAGCCTTCAAGGCTGGCACAAGCTCATCAAAAGTGACTGCGGCCTCAGTGCTAGTGCCAAAAACGGCAAGAATGATTGCTTTCATTTTATGATACTCCTAATTTATGACAAGGAAAATACCATTAAATTTGAAATATTGGAAGTAAAATAGGGCGGACAAGCCACCCCTAAGGAAGGAAAAGGATTAAGCTTCTTCTGGTCTAAATTGGCAATGTGTCTTTTGGCCGCCGTAGTTATCCCTGCACCAGTTGCAAGAGATGCACTCAGCTTTGTAAGTGACATCAGCCATCCATTTATTTGGCAAACTTGGATCATTGATTAGCGGACGTGCTATGCCAAAAGCCACTATCTGGTCGTTTGATTGCATAGCTTTCTCCATCACGCCTATATCGCGGCTGCCGCCTGTGAGTATCAGTGGGAAATTGAGGCTCATTGATATAAAGCGTGCATCGTGGGCAAAATAGCACATATCTTCTGTATAATCAGAGATCCAGCGGTGGCTAGGGTTGAAATCCTCCACCTCGTTACCACCAGAGATATCAAGCGCTGTCAAGCCTCTTTCAGCAAGCCCTTTGGCAGTGTAATCAATATCATCACGCAGGCAGCCTTGCTCGCCACGCTCATGTGTGCTGGCAAATTTAGCTAGCACTGGGAAATCAGGACCTACAGCTGCACGCACGGCTTCTACTATCTCAAAGGCAAAGCGAGCACGATTTTCCCTAGAGCCGCCATATTCATCTTTTCTGCGGTTGAAATAAGGCATCAGAAATTGGCAAGCAAGATATTCATGCGCCAAGTGCAGCTCCACTGCATCAAAGCCAGCTTTTTGCGCACGTACTGCCGCCGCAGCCACAGCAGCCACAGCCTGTTTAATTTCGTCTTTGGTCATTTCTTTTTGCACTTGAGTGCCATAGCTTGAGCCTATAGCTGCGGATGGCGCAAACACACGCTTATCAAGGTTATAATTTCTATTCGAGCCTATCAATGCTAGCTGGGCGCAAATTTTTGCACCATTATCATGCACAGCGCTTGTGAGGCGTTGATAAGCTGGGATTTGGCTGTCGTCATACATGCCCGCGCCATTGGGGTTATATTGCTCATCGCGTAGCACATAGGTAAGCCCAGTGATGATCATCGCAACTCCACCTTTAGAAAGGTTGGTGTACACACGGATCAGATCGTCTGTAGGATTGCCATTTGTGTCAGAGCGCAGCTCTTGCGAAGCGGATTTGATCATCCTATTTTTCAGCTCTAGGTTGCCTATTTTGACAGGTTCAAATATTGGCGAGCTATTGCTGCGTGCGGGGGCTGTGCTGCCTGCTGCTGCGCCTGCACAGCCTGCGACGATTGTTGATGCTGCGGCAAGCCCAGCATACTTGATAAATTCTCTTCTGTTGATAGCCATTGGGGGTACTCCTTTTTTATTTTACTTTATTTTAACAAGTGTTAATGTTTTTTCTACTGGTTCATAAGGTAGTGGATATTTGGGTAAATTTTGGGTATTATGGATTATAAATTGTATTCCTATGCTCCCCTAGAAGGGGTTAGGGGGTTGTCGGCGCAAGTGCGCCGTGAAGCCAGAAGCGTGGCATGTTTAGATTAAAAGAGGGGGAAAACTATGAACTATGCACTGCTTGGCTCATATGTGACAGATGAAGTGGCTGAGTTTTTCACCCAGCATGGTAGCTTTGGGCATGCTCGCAAGAAAGCTTATCTACATGCTCCCCGTGAAAAAAGCCTGCTCTATATCACAGATGGCATCGCTGGCAGTGTGGTCACTAATAACAATCTTTCAAAGGCAAACCTGCTAAAGATCAGCATGCCTGGCTTCATCTGCAATGCCAAGCTCTTTGCCAATAAGGATATTATCACGGCTGCACCCTTTGCCATCACTGATTGTGACTTTTACAAGCTGGATGTGGATGAGATAGCCAAGCTTCTTGATGGTGACTATGCAAAATATCAAAGCATGGTCAGTTTCTTTGGTAGGGATATGGGCTGTTGCATAGAGAGCCTTTTTATAATGCTGACGCTCACAGCTGAGACGCGCCTACGCATACTGATGCGATCGCTCACGCTCTGCACAGGCCAGAGTGAGGCTAGTGATTGGCTCGCTATCCCCCAAGGCATCACAAGGGAGCAGTATGCAATGAGCATATATATCACCACCAACACGCTAGATGGCATCTTGCAAGAATGGAAAAATCTAGGCGTATATAAAAAGGATGGCGTGTTGCGCTATATACACAAATGTTTGATAGAGAATGTATATCACCCAGCAGATAATTTCACAGAACGGCTATACAATGAGGATTGGAAGCTGAGTGCGCCATCATATACATAAAAAAATATACAGCTGTATTATTTTCGCTTCTATTTTATGTTTATTTCTGTTATCATACCAAATAGGTGTATTTTACAATGGCTATGGTATTGTAAAAACAAAGCAAATGAGCGGGAGCGATTAATATCGTCCAGCAAGCGAATCGATCCGCAGGGATAAATATGGCCGCAAAGCGGATAGAATGATGATTACATCCACAAAACCCCAAGATGGGGTTTGGGGTTGTTGCAAGACGAGCGTAGCGACTGAATTGCGGAGGCGGCGTACCGCAGCTAGGGCAATGCCCGACGCGAGGATAAAGCCGCCGATCCTCG
>JAITWL010000297.1 GCA_031285285.1 Deferribacteraceae bacterium
GCAGCGGGCATAGCTGTGCGCATGATTGCGGATCTCATCGTATCTAAGGCCAGCGACCCAGCCGTGCTCATCTGCGATGAGAAAGGAAAATTTGTAGTGCCGATACTTTCGGGGCATATCGGCGGGGCAAATAAGCTGGCGCTTGAGCTAGCCGCAAAGCTAGGCATGACGCCAGTCATCACCACAGCGACTGATCTCAATGCTGTCTTCGCTATTGACACTTGGGCTGTGGAAAATGATTACGCCATTGCTGATATTAGCAAGATAAAGCTTATCTCAGCTGCGCTCTTGCGTGGGGAAACTATTGGCCTAGCCAGTGATTTCCCTATTGATACAGCGCTTCCAAAGGGGTTAACCTATGCCAATAGTGGCCCTCTGGGTATTTGCATATCATATGATAAAGATAAAGCTCCATTTGATAGCACTTTGACACTAGTGCCCAAGGCGATCACCTTGGGTGCAGGCTGTAAGAAGGATACAAGAATAGAAGCCTTTGCTAACTTTGTTGCGGAGTATTTTCTCCCTGAATCAATAGTAAAGCTAGCTTCTATTGATATAAAAGCGCAAGAGCCATGTTTGCTAAACTTTGCCAATAAGTATAAGGCAGAGTTTACTGTATTTACAGCAGCTGAGCTAGCCGCTGTGGCGGGAGATTTTAGCACATCAAGCTTTGTGCAATCTGTGACGGGCGTGGATAACGTCTGTGAGCGGGCAGTGGTGCTCGCTGGTGATACAGAGCTTTATCTGCATAAGACTAGCAGGAATGGTATGACAATAGCTGCGACAGCAGCAACTGATTGGAGGGTGAGATTTTGATAGCAGTGGTAGGCATAGGCCCTGGCGGCCGTGAGTTCATGACATATGAAGCAGTGGCTGCTATTGAAGCCGCGAATGTTGTGATCGGCTATGATGTGTATGTTGATCTCGTTCGCCCGCTGATTGGCAATAAAGACGTGATAAGCACAGGCATGACACGCGAAATAGAGCGCTGCAACAAGGCTCTTGAGATGGCATTAGCTGGAAAGCGTGTCGCTTTGGTCTGTAGCGGTGATGCGGGTATCTATGGCATGGCTGGCTTGATGATGGAAGTGGCCGCGGAGCATCCAACGCTGGAAATTACGGTGTGTGCAGGTGTCACAGCCGCTACAGCCACAGCAGCAAGGCTTGGCGCGCCATTGACGCATGATTTTGCTATAATCTCGCTAAGCGACCTGCTAACGCCTTGGGAGAAGATTAGCAAGCGCGTAAGCCTAGCCGCCGAAGCAGATTTGACCATTTGCCTATATAACCCACGTAGCAAGAAGCGCCGCGATCATCTGACAAAAGCTGCGGAGCTAATGCTGGAGCATAAAAGCCCCACCACCCCCTGCGGATATGTCAAGAATGCTGGCCGAGATGGTGAAACAGCTGTGCTTTGCACGCTGGCAGAGCTAGCGCAGCAGGATATAGACATGTTTAGCACTATCATCATTGGCAATAGCGAGACAAAAGTGTTGAATGGACGGCTGATAACACCGCGAGGCTATCATACATGAGCAAAACTCCACCGCCAGCGCGCTATCCCACTAGAGCTGCTCAAGAGGCAATAGCGCTAAGGCTAGGCTTGTCAATAGAAGACAGGATGCAGGATTGGCCTCTGGAAGCTATCAATAACGTATGCCCTGAAGATATTGAGAGCTATATCAAGCATTATCAAGCAGCAACAGGTGATGATGAGAAATTCGTCTTAATGGAGCTGCTTCTTTATGCGCTGGAAGACCTTGATCGCCAATATTTTGTCTCGGCTTGGGAGCTGGTGAAGCCGTTGATAGAGAAGGATTTTGAGATTCATGCATACACAGTGTGGTATTGGGCTTGCCTTGATGAAGATAGCGAGCCTGAGGAAGGCTGGGCATGGCTGGTAACACCATTTTTGCGAGACTTGTGCTTGCTGCGAGATCCGCTTGCCGAAAAGATGAAGGGCATCCACATCCCTGTGGTTGCGGATTACGTGCTAAGCCCACAAGTGTACTATGGCGATAAGGGCACGAGCATCTGCTTTGCCACAGAAGATGAGCAATACGGGCGAATCACTTTTGAAAATCTAGATTCAATAAAGCTTTGCCGCGGTGAACACTCTCCATATGTTCATCAGTATGAGCGATATGTATGGGTTTACAAAGTTGAAAACTCGCTTTGGCAAAAGGAAAGATTCGGTTATGAAAATAAATATTATGGCAGCAGCTATGA
The DNA here is from genome assembly GCA_031285285.1 of Deferribacteraceae bacterium. Classification (GTDB taxonomy): domain Bacteria; phylum Chrysiogenota; class Deferribacteres; order Deferribacterales; family JAISNW01; genus JAITWL01. Next base: position 2,230 of record JAITWL010000297.1, read on the forward strand.
ATTTGGCGGCAATGTCAACGACATGTTGACTGATTTTAATCATTACTTCTTCTCCTTCCATGATCAATTTGTGGAGGCCATTGCTAGGGGCTTTTGGTTTGAGAAAGCTAGCGAAAGCTTATTTGGTAAGCCTTTGCAAGACGGTCATCCATTTCTAGAGCTGCCAGCTGAAGGTTGCGAGATATTAGAGCTCAGCAAGTTAAGTGTGCAGGTGCGCAAGAATTCTAAGCCAGCAGAGCAGCTTGTAATTGACGCGCAATATTGCACACAAACGATAGCAGAATTCGCGCTTGAGCTGGAAGGCTCTGCCACTGTCTATCATACACTTACACTAGCTTATCGAAACAGTAAGCTAGTAAGCTGTTTGCGGGGCTATTTTGGCAAAGAGGTGTTTGCAAAAGGAGGCATAGCCACAATAGATGAGATTTTGCCTTACATTAACAAATATGTACAGGAAGTATACGAGCGAAGAAAGGCTATGGGTAAATAAAACATAAATCAAGCTGAAAGCTTGCTA
>JAITWL010000311.1 GCA_031285285.1 Deferribacteraceae bacterium
AGATTTTGATGCAAAATATCGAAGATCATATTCGTATTTACTACGCTCATCTGCCTCAAATGCATTAGCTTTTGTTAAAATGCTGTGTAGCACTGATGATTTGGAATCCTGCGGATCGTAATTCAGCAGCAAAAATAAAAATTCTACCTTGCTTTCAATATCAACTTCACTATATTTGTGTGCTGGCAACAGGCCAAGCTCAATATAGGTATTAAGCTGAGAGATAGCCATGCTCTTGGCCTCTTCAATTTGAGAAAAAGCTGCATGAAAATCTTGCAGATGGTTGACAATACCAGCTTTCACAGAGCCTTTATAATTGCCAAAAGCACCTTCACCATATTTCAGTTCAATAACTGAAAGCTGAAATTTGCCATTTGGCAGGCGTTTTAGCGCCAGCATATCAAATTCTTTATCACCAACTTTCACTTCAATATCTGCTATGATATAATCTTGATCAATGGCAAAATTAGCTTTCACAATTTCTTGCTGAATTTTGCGCTCAGTTTTATTGTGAGCTTCTATGCTCTGCTTCATGGCTGGTTTCAGCTTCTCAAACCATTCATCAAGCGCTGCCGCATCCGAAAAGGGGCATTTCTCCAAGCTGCCATCTTTGACATAGTCACCTGTAGATGCGTTAAAGCCATTTTCCTTTGCATACTGATCTAATTTGATTGCATTGCCACCCAGATAGTAGATATTGATATAATTTTCACGTATTGCAAGCATCAATGTTGAGTCACTCTTCACTTTAGCAAGCAATGGTGCTAATTCACCACTGAGTAAGGCTGCAATAAAACTTGGTTTTAGTTCTCTTTTCATGATATTTCCACTTCATCTGTTGAAATCGCATTAAATTGCTTTTTCAAATAGTCAAATAAGCCATCAGGAAGGCTATATTTCTTGCCTGCTTCTGTTGTGCGCACAGAATATGTACCAAAGCTACCAGCACGCACTGCGATGCTATTTGTGCGCCCATCCAGCTTGAGCAGGCGGCGCTCCTTACTTTTGTTATGTGCAACTATTACTGTCACACCGCTAGGAGCAATTTCATAGCGGATTTTATCAACAAAGATTTCATTAAGTTTTGCTATGAGTAGCTCCCATAGCTCAATAATGTTATCCTTAACATATTGTTGTTTTTGTATAGTCATAAACTCTTCAATTGTCGCAAGCCGAACTCGAGAGCCTTGCTTTTGCGCTTTTGCATCTATTGCTGTGGACACTGTTGTCACGGCGGCAAGCCCCAAAATCCTTTCCACTTCTGCCTCAAAGGGCTTATCCTCTGGTATCAAGCCAGCAATGAGATTGAGCAGACTGGATATTGAGAGCGAACGAGCCGCAAGATAGGAATTATTGCGACAGGCTCGATAAAGCACCTGCTCCCATTCTTCGTCAAATTCATCTAGTTCTTCAATGTTTTCTTGTGAAGTTGCATCTATAGCAGGCAAGCGAAATAGCCTTGCTGTTTTGCTATCCCAGCCTTTAAAATCAGGCTCTTGCTGGAGCATATCGTATACGCTAGGATAGGCAATCTGCAAGCAGACAAAGCCAAAATTGATAAGCTTTTCTTGCGCAGATAGTGGTGCACCTTGTCCTGCCATATTATGCATAATTTGAATCAGTGATAGGCTATTGATCAAGCGCTTCACTGAGCGTGGATTTGTTCCAGTAGACAGCAAGACCATCTCTGTGAGCACGTCCAGCAAATTTTGCTTGTTGATTACCTCATCAAAATCCTTGCGAGCATAGTAAGCTATGCCTGATAGCGCCTCCACCAAATAAGATGAAATATTATAAGCATTCACAGGCATTGTGAAAGGCAGCTGAATGATTTTGTCAAAAAATGAGCGAAATTCACGTTCATTTTTCTCTGTAAGTGGGCCAAATTTTGGTTCTAAGCCCTTGACAACCACATCATAGTCTATAGCTAGAATAAATATACAATTATCTACTTCAAAGAGGTTTTTTAATAGCTCCAGAATCTGCACAGCCACCTGCGGATCGAGCCTATCCAGATCGTCAATGAAGAAGATAAAGCCACGGTTGCTGTTTCCTGCTTTTTTATCTTCTTCCAAGCACTTATTTATAGCTTCTGACAAAGCCTTTCGGAATGCAGCGGGGCTAGATGAACTCTTAGCCTCACTTTGCAAAATATCATCCACAAGATCCTTATCAATCCCTATATGTGATACAGCGGCCTTAGCGCCCACTTTGGCAATCTTGCCTAAGATTGAGCCAACTTTATCAATAGCACCATCTAGCTTGGTATTATAGCGCTGGCGCATGATCTCAAGCACTTCTGCGGTGACACCCTGAATAACGCTCAGCAAAACCTCTTCTGGCGATTTCATGAGGGAATATTGCCAAGTATTGATCCAAATACCATGATATGGCTTGGTCGTATCAGGCATGTCTGGCATTTCACAAAGCTGATAGCGCACCTGATTCATAAGCGAGGTCTTGCCACTACCCCATTCGCCTTGAATAGCAAGAGTTGTGGGCATCTGAGCTGTGGAAATAAAAGAAACAAGAGCATTGACATATTTATCAACGCCCAATAGATCTTCGCTGCCTGCTTGACGCGGGATATCAATGATATTTGAATGGTTCATAAGAGTGTTTCTCCTTGAATTAAGTCAGGTACTTAAAATTGTATTTATGTGCAGAATCAAGCAATTCTCTTCCAAATAAAGCTTCTTCAGCTATGCGGAGTGGTATTGCAAGCTCAGCTTCTCGTTTTTTTGACACATATGGATGTTTAGCTGTCAATCTATGGAATGAGGTGCTTTGCGTTATAATATTCTGGGCTTTGCGCAGCACAGATACAGATTTTTCATCAGATGCATAAAAATACGGACGAAATGGAGTTATCAATATGATTGGCACTTTTCGGCCATCAAGAGCAGCAGCAGTGGCTTTGTGGTGTCCATCAATGACTAAATTTTGTAAAAAACTTTGAAAACAAATCGCTCTAGCTGTAGTGTTGCCACGGTAAAAATCGACCTTATCCATATTGAGCAGTTTTGGCGATTGTGTTGGTGCAATTCTGTCGCAATTGTAGTTCCCATAGAAAAAACGAGATCGTTTCAACGCCCAAAAGAATTCATCTTCTCGATTTATAGGCAGAGCATCAGCCACACTAAAAACGTATTTCCCAGTTGGCAGCATACTCAAGAGTGGCTGTAGTATCACATAAGAGCGATGTAGACTTACAAAAGGCTTATTAACCTCATCTTCAAAACCCTTCCAGTTCCCTTGGTTGCCGTAACTTACTATACTTTCACATGATGGGCAAGCCCAACTTTTTGCCACAAGCGCTGGTTCTTTTCCTATCTTATAAATCAGTGTGTCTGTCAAAT
>JAITWL010000332.1 GCA_031285285.1 Deferribacteraceae bacterium
TCCGATCTAGAAAAATATGCTTTGGTTACATTAGAGCGCTTTAAAAACAATCAGGATTGAGATAACAATCAAGAAAAAAATTATCTCAATGAAGGCCAGCCAGATAAGCGCAGATTATCAATTTTGCCATGCTTGAAATAGGCATTAAGCGCGTCTGTCAGCTCTTTGCGCAGGCGCGGCTCGTTATAGCGTATATAGTAGTATAGTTTCGATTCTAGCACGTATTGCATTATGCGCCGAATCTCGTCTTCATTTTCCTCTATCTCCTGCATGAATCGCGGATTATAACGATTCCATTCAAGAGTTATATCCAGCCTTGATCTATCGGCATAGAGATCGCGAATCACCGCAGTGGAGCGCACGGGCGGCATAAAGTTGCCCATGCGCTCTGTGACTGTGCTCTTAGCTGGCTCCTGCGTCACTGATTCTGGTGCAGCCTGCTGAGCGTATAGTGGCATAGCTAGCAGAATAAGAGCGAGGATGAAACATTTCATGAACGAATCTTCCTTGTGCGATAGCGCGTACCTTCTGGTGTATCAAGCAGCTCTATTCCTTTGGCTGCAAGCTCTTGGCGAATTTGATCGGCCTTGGCGAAGTCTTTATCAACGCGCGCCTGCTTGCGGGCTGCAATGAAGCCTTGCAGCTCAGCCTCTGGCATTGTGAGGTTAGCCTCAAACCATTCTTTGCTGCTGCGATAGCCTACCCCTAGCACTGTGTTCACTGTGCTAAAGACCTTTTCGCTTGCTGCCTTCAATTGCTCTAGCGAATCAGCATTCACTTTGCCCATCAGTATCTTATTAAAGGCGCGAATGACATCGAAAAGAGCCGCCAGTGCTGCGGGAGTGTTAAAATCATCCTCCATAGCCTCAGTGAAGTGTTTCATAAATTCAGCACTAGCTTCATCTATATCTTTCGCAGCATCTGCGCCTTTCTTAGAGCTAATGGCGTGTTCTAATTCATCTTTGAATGTATAGATACGCTCAAGCGAGCTTTCAGTCTCAAAAAGCTTAGTATCAGCATATTCTAATGGCTGTCGATATTGCGTTGTGAGCAGGAAGAAGCGTAGCACTTCGGGATCGAAATCTTTCAAGATATCTCTGATGGTCAGAAAATTATTCAGCGATTTCGACATCTTTTCTTTATTGATATTCACAAAGCCATTGTGCATCCATACATTAGCAAATTCGCAGCCACATTTAGCCTCTGATTGCGCGATTTCATTTTCATGATGCGGAAATACTAGATCCTGCCCGCCTCCATGAATATCTATAGGCGTGCCAAGTATGCTTTCGCTCATCACACTGCATTCTATATGCCAACCTGGGCGACCTTCACCCCAAGGTGATGGCCAAGATGGCTCTCCCGGCTTCGCAGCCTTCCATAGTGCGAAATCAAGCGGGTTTGCCTTCTGCTCATTTATGTCGACCCGTGCGCCTGCTTGCAAATCATCAATATTGCGCTTAGAAAGCTTGCCATAAGGGGCAAAGCTATCCACTTTGAAATAGACATCGCCATTTGACGCATATGCGTGGCCTTTAGTTATAAGCGATTCGATGAAGCCGATCATTTCTTTGATATAATCTGTTGCTTTGGGGGCAAAGCTAGGGGCGAGTATCCCTATCGCGCCCATGTCGTCATCATGCGCCTGAATGAATTCTTTGGTGATCTCTTTCCAGTCACGCCCAGTTTCATTGGCTTTGCGGATAATCTTATCATCAATATCGGTGAAATTTTTCACGAATACAACGGGCGTGCCACTCCATTCGATAGCACGTCGTGCTACATCAAAAGCCACAGCGCTGCGAGCATGGCCGATATGGCATAGATCATACACCGTAACCCCGCAGACATACATGTGCACTTTGTCCTTGAGTGGGCGAAGCGGCTCTTTGCGGCCAGTCATGGTGTTGTAAATATGAATCATTAAGCATCTCCAAATTTTATAGCGAACATCTGAACAGCTATTCTAGTGGATATCAGTGGCGGGGTCAAATTAAAAAAATTATTGTTGTAGATATAAGTAATTGCAAGTCAAGCCCGCAAGTGATGTGGCTCTAAGCCCAAATTTCAAGCTTTAAAGGGGAAATTTGCTTAAAACTGTGCATATCACTGACTAGCGTATAGCCGCGAGAAACGGCTTGAGCTGCAAGCATACTATCAAGCATGCTTATATCTTTGTTTCTTTGGTCTAAGCTGCCTATAATTTTGCTATATTCAATGGCTGCGCATTCATCAAAATCAATTATATCAAACGGATTAAGGAAGAGATCAACTTTTTTGCGTGCGTCACTACTTTTGATTGCACAGAGATATAACCCAGCACATGTGATTGACGAGATGCAAAGATTGTTGCTGTGTAGGTTTATAAAACGTTCGCGTATACGTTCTGAAAAGTCAGATTTATTATTAATTAATTTTGTACAAATATTAATATCGAACAAGTAAGTCATATCTGGCTAACCTGCCTCTGAGACTGATATACAAGCTGCACATGGATGGAATCAAGAGCAATGAACCAAGCATTCCAGTCAAAATTATTTTTTGGTATTAACACAATGGAGTTTCCATTTTTAGAAATATAAACTTCTTCACTGTCTAGCTTAAATTCATTGGGTAAACAGATAGCTTGCCCGATGCCTGCCATAAAAATTTTCGCTGTCTTCATGACTCCTCCTTTACTGTATACAACACTATTATCATCGAGATGGATTAGTTGTCAAGATATATTTTTTTACTTACCGTATATTTATATAAACGAAAAATCACAAATAGTATATGTAATTAAGCCTTTTATGTAAATTATAACTCATAACTATTCGTTAACTTTTTAGAGAATCAAAACATCTTGTTTTTTAGCGGAATATATGCTATATCTAGCGCCCTTGATATTAGTTAATTTTTCTCGAAGCCCTAGGGTTGCAGGGAAGTTGTCATGGAGTTAAGGGGGCATATAAAGCCTCGATTTGTAGAATCGGAGTATTTATGGCAAAAAAAGGTAAGGTCACTATTAATCGGCAGGCGTGTAAGGGTTGTGCAATTTGTGTGCACTTTTGCCCTGCCAATGTGTTAGCAATAAAGGAATTTAAAGTAGCAGTGCCTGCATATGATAAGTGCATTGCTTGCATGATGTGTGAGCTACGTTGCCCTGATTTCGCCATCAAGGTGGAGGTGATCAGTGAGTAAACGTCAATTTATGCAAGGCAACGATGCCATATCCTCTGGGGCGCTATATGCTGGCTGCCGTTTCTTTGCAGGCTACCCTATCACCCCATCTACAGAGATTGCTGAGCGTCTAGCCCTTGAGCTACCTCGTCATGGCGGTCGTTTTATACAGATGGAAGATGAAATCTCCGCTATGGCTGCCGTTATCGGCGCATCTATCAGCGGAGTAAAATCGCTCACAGCCACTAGCGGGCCAGGCATGTCGCTCAAGCTTGAGAATCTTGGTTTTGGCTATATGGCGGAAGTGCCTTGCGTTGTGGTGAATGTGCAGCGCGGTGGCCCATCAACAGGTATGCCTACAGGGCCTAGCCAATCAGACATCATGCAAGCGCGCTGGGGCACTCATGGCGATCATTCTTGCATCACGCTAACGCCATCTACAGTGCGCGAGCAATTCATTGAGACTGTGCGCGCCTTTAATCTTGCTGAAAAATATCGTATACCTGTGATTTTACTAACTGATGAGATAATCGGCCATATGCGCGAAAATTTTGATATGCCAGATGAAGGTGAGCTGGAGATAATCAACCGCACTAAGCCTACAGTGCTGCCAGCGGAATATAAGCCCTATCAGGCCTCAGGTGTCGGTTTTATTCGCGATGTGCCGCCAATGGCCAATTTTGGCGAAGGCTATCGCTATCATATCACAGGCTTAAATCATGATGCCACTGGCTTTCCCACCAATTCAGGCGCTGTGGCAGGCGAGCAGAATGCGCGGCTCATCCGCAAGATAGAAGCCAATTATGATGATATAGTGCAGGTGGAAGAGTATCGTTGCGAAGATGCGGAAACGCTTATTTTTGCAATCGGTGGCACTGCTCGCTCAGCTAAAGAAGCTGTGGATAAGGCTAGAGAGGCAGGCATAAAAGCAGGGCTCTTGAAGCCGCTCACCATCTGGCCGTTTCCTGATAAGCATATAGCAAAATACAAAGGTAGAGCGAAAAAGATTGTCGTGGCTGAGCTAAACCTCGGCCAGCTAATAAACGAAGTGCGGCGCGTGGCTGAAGGCGCGTTTGAGCTAGTACCCTTGCAACGTGTGGATGGCGAGCCTATTACTCCTAAGCAGATAGTGGAGGCTATCAAATAGCATAGCCATTTACAATTTCTATACCAATAAGGATGAAGCCCACACAAGCGTGGGCTCAACGAAGCTCTGCGAAGCAGAGTGGTATTAAGGAGCTAATATGTCATTTGATTACGATAAATACTTGCGTCCTAATAAGCTGCCCCATATATGGTGTCCTGGCTGCGGCTATGGGATTATCTTAAAGGCGCTTATCCGCGCCCTTGATAGCCTTGGCTGGGATAAAGATGAGGTGGTGATAGCTTCTGGCATTGGCTGCGCCAGCCGCCTGCCTGGCTATGTGGATTTTAACACCATCCACACCACGCATGGCCGCTCACTGGCCTTTGCCACAGGTATCAAGCTGGCAAAGTCTAATCTCAAGGTGATTGTGCTAGGTGGCGATGGTGATATGTCTGCCATTGGTGGCAATCACCTGATCCACGCCTGCAGGCGCAATATCGACCTCTCGCTGATGATATTCAATAATAATATCTATGGCATGACAGGTGGCCAGTTTTCGCCAACCACGCCCACAGGGCAGCGAGCCACCACAGCGCCATATACAATGACAGAGAATAATTTTGATATCTCTAGACTCGCCATAGGCGCAGGCGCATCATTTGTGGCACGCACGAGCACCTATCATGTGGTGCAGATGGAAGATTTGATGAAGCAGACCTTTATGCACAAAGGATTTTCAGTGCTTGAAATAATGTCTGGCTGCACCACAGGCTTTGGCCGCCGCAATAAGATGCCAGAAGCTGCTGACCTCTTGGAATGGCAGAAAAAAAATGGCGTAAGCGTCTCCCGTTGGGCTAGCATGAACGCCAAAGAACGCGAAGGCAAATATACAATAGGCGTACTGCATTCAGAAGAGAAGGTGGATTATCTCACAGCTTATGATAAGGCTGTAGGGCTAAGCGAAGGATAGGAATAAATGGCAACTTGGGAGCATTAAGACTGAATCAGTTCCCAATAGCCACCATTTTTCGCCCCTAAACGGCGAATAGTCCCTTGTTTTTTCAGCTTATCCATATGCCATTTTATGCCATGTATAGTAAGGCCAACTTTTTCCGCTAAGACATCCATTGTTATATATGGATTTTGCTTTAATTCAATAATGATTTTATTGGTAGGGCTATCGGTAGTTGCTAATATTTCACTACCAGTATCAAACTTTAAAGTTGCTTGGATAATAAAACTATCAATGGCAATTGCATCACGGCCATATTTTTTGACGATCTTTGGTATTCCGCTCCCAAGCTGCTCCATATAGTCTAAATCCTTGAATACTCTGACTATTTCACGGTTTCTGGGCATTGATGTGCCTGTATAAAATTGTTCAGTTGTCATTCCTTCCACTAAGCCACCAAAAGACATTACTTCAAATCGATCAGAATAGATCTGAAAAATTGGCGTATCTAAATTCCTTGAATAATCATTATGCGCAAAGGCATTGATTATCGCCTCATGTAAGACATCTTTATTCACTAAGGACTTGTCAATCCGTGTCCTCATTGGGCGTTTATGCGACTGGGTAACATTCTCCATGTCTAGTCTATCAATAACCTTCTTCATAGCTGTGATAAGGCTACAATCCTTAAAATCCTCACGTTCTATCAAATCTTCCTTGTCTGTGCCTGAATATTTGCCAACACGAACCGATATATTATTATTATCAGCAAATAAAAAAGCCACCATGTTGTATTTGCCATCAGGCGTTAAAAAGTCGAGCGTTTTTGGAAAATTATCATTTAGCGGCTTTTTATTTAGTCCATAATATAGTTTAAGTTGGTCAAATTCTAAATCTTGATGGCGAGATGGTATATTGGCCAGCGATAGAGGATGGCGTTTAGATAGCATGCTATCTATAATTTCTTGTGACATCGGCTGGGTTGAGCTACCAATGCGAATAAAACAACCAGCTTCTGAATATCCTTTTCGCTTGATGCAGTAGGGCTTTTCCGTTCCACTAGCAAAATTGATAATTATTATGTCCTTGCCATCACGCTTATCTGTCGAAATATCAAATAAGCCCATGATATTGGGACGAATGTTATCACACAATCTATCTGCAATTTTCAGCTGAGTTTCATCAGGGTTAGCAACACCAGCAACAGAACCATCTTTACGAATCCCTATAAAAATATCGCCACCTTCAGCATTAAGAAATGCTACAGCTTCCTCTTCTAAATCATGACTCAGTTTTTCCTTGTATTCAATGCGATTTGTTTCGTATAACATTTTATCCTCAAGATGCATTATACATTGTTCTTTTTTTTATTGCTAGTTTTTTATGGTAGTTTTATAGGTAGTATTTTCAATAACTACCTATAAACTTAGGCGATTTGACTATTGATCTTATTACTTTGGCTCGTTCAATAGTGCCTGCACCTTCCATCTTATGTTGGCATCAATCTTTTTCATATCTACTGGCTCTGGATGTATTGTCAAGTCAATATGTGCAGGCATCTCCTGCTCTATGATGTCACAGAGGGCATGGGCTTCGCCCAGTGTCAGCTCGTTACATAGCAGCAGGTGCAAGTCTACAAAGATTTTGTAGCCATCTGTCCGCGCCCGTAGTCGATGGTAGTTTTTAAAGTACGCTGAATATTTATCTAACACAGCTGTAATCTCTTGCAGCTCGCTCTCTGGCACGCGCATATCAAGGATCACCCGTAGCGCCGCTATGTGTATTTTCAGTGCCGAATACATAATATACACTGATAAAACCAGCGCTATTGCCGCATCTATCCACACTAGGCCTGTAAGCTTGATGATTATCAGCGCGACCAGCACACCGCTATTGGTGAGCAAATCCATCGCATAATGCGCCGCATCGGCCTTTAAAGCTGGGGAAGCCTCACGCCTAGCGGTAGATCGCAGCAGCAGCACTATCACAAGGCTCACCACTATCGACACCAGCATCACCAGCCCTGCCAAGCTTGATATCTGCATGGATTCGCTAGAATAAAGGCGGCGGCAAGCCTCCACAAAGAGATAGACGCCTGAGGCAAAGATCAAAACTGATTGGAGAAAAGAGGCATAGGATTCAAATTTGCCATGACCAAAATTATGCTCCTTATCTGGCGGCTCATCGGCAGCCCTGATCAGCACATAATTGAGACTTGAGGCAAGCACATCCATCAAAGAATCCACCGCAGAGCTGAGCACTGCCAGCGATCCACTTGCAAAGCCTACCACAGCTTTAAGGATAGCAAGCATAGTTGCTAGCGCTATGACTAGCTTGGGCGCGCTACGCTTGGTGAGCTTAGCTTTTAGTTTCTTCATGGCGAATAATATTCACATATACGCTAGCAAAGCCTACCACAGCCACAGCAATCAGCATCGGCCAATAGATAAGCACCAGCAGATAGACAGCAGCCATCAGAAAGGGCGAAAGCCGCAGGCGGGCTATATGAAATCGGATGATATCAAGCCCTCTGAAAAAATATAGTGTTACCACAATTATCAACCCATTCATGCCAATGGCTGATACGAGCGTGTTATCACCTATCACATATGGCAAAGCTAAGAGCAGCACCGATGCTAGCAATAGCCCGATGAATAAATCAGACATAGGCATGATGATGCGGCTGCGTGCTTCTCGATCTTGTGGCGCATAATAGGCGCGCTCAGTGAAATAAAAAACTAGCGCCACCGATACATACACCAGCGCAGGGCTTATGCGAATAGTGCTAGCGATAGCCTCGCCTAGCTTATCACGTGTAGGAAGCCCCATGCTAGGGACATTTGTGCCATAAGCATATAGCTCATCAAGCGCCTCGCTGCTTAGAGTGGATAGTTCGTTAGCAAATAGTGCCAATAGCACCAATATAGCTGCGAAGGCTGGCAAAGGGGCAATTGCTATAGGCAGCCAATGCGTGGCATCAGCAGGCTTATTCTGATGCAAACGCCACATGATGAAGGCTGGCACAATAGCCGCTAGCAAAAAATATAACGCAAGCGGCCAAAATAGCACAGCGCAAGCAAGCGTAAGCGCAAGAATGATAAATTTTGTACGGCTGTGTGTATCAAGCGAATGCAAAAGCGCATAAGGCGCTATCAGCACACCCACAGATACCGCCATACCGATCATATTAAGCATAGGGTGCTACTTCGTCGCAGCTGCAGGGCAGCCAGCGCAGCTTGGGCTTTCGCCAGAGTCGCTAGGCTTGGCTTTGCATTTATAATCAGATGTGTACCAGCCTGTGCCCTTCAAATGAAAGGCTGGCGCAGAAATTTTACGCTTGGCCACAGCCCCACACTCTGGGCAAGCTTTCTCAGTGGCCGAATCCATGGATTCCATCAGCTCAAACTCATGCTGACAGCTATTGCAGTGATACTCATATATAGGCATTGTTTTCACTCCTTATAATAATAGCAACTTTAGCCAAATTATGATGTATGTCAAGATGAATATATTAATTTATCTATCAAATACCTATTGCATTATTGATTAACAATATGTTAATCTAACTTCCCTTGATGTTTGATAAACATCTTGTGGATAATATTTAGGGAAGAGATGCTACGATGAGAAAGTTTGGATTGAGCGGCAAGATAATCTTAGTGATAGGATTATCCATGTTTGCCGTGTTTGCGGCCCTCGCAGTGATAGTGTTTAGCACTGTGACTAGTAAATTTTATGATAATTTAGTGCAAGGTAATCAGGCGCAGCTAGATACAGCTGTGCATATGGTGGAGATCACCTCTGAGAGCTTGAATACAGCGCTTGACACTGCTGCCCGAACAGCTGTAGCCATGTTTGATTCGCATGTATCTTTTAATAGTGAAAGAACCACAAGCACTGCTAATGGGGTCATTGTGCCACAACTGGTCTATGATGACAGGCCTATAAGCCCTAGTGATCTTGATATCAAGCTAGATAGCTTTATGCAATTTGCCAAGGCCGATATCACTATATTTGTGCGTGATGCCAAGGGGGATTTTATCCGAGCCTCCACCACACTAAAAAATGATTCAGGTGCGCGAGCCGTGGGCACGCCGCTTGCAGCTGGCGCAGCGCTAGATTCAGTGCTAAATAAAACAGAGTATGATGGCATAGTGATGCTCTTTGGCAGGCAATATATTGCTCGCTATGTGCCTATCATAGAAAATAATGAAGTTACAGGGATTTTCTTCGTTGGTGTAGAATTTGCTCCAGCTGTGGAGGCTTTATCTGATAGCATCGCGAATGTGAAGCTTGGCGAAGGCGGCTATATCTATGTGATTCAGGGTGCCACTCCGCCCGCAGGCGCGCAGTCAGGCAATGCCATTATCCACCCATCTCTCAAAGGGCAAAATATATTGGAGATGAAGAGCACCGATGATGTATTTATTAACCAAGAAATGGCAGCCAAAAAGCAAGGCATACTTGAATATTCTCTGCTAGAAAATGGCAAAGCAGTGGAAAAAATAGCTGTATTCTCTTATTATCCAGCTTGGGATTGGGTGGCTGTGGGCACTCTGCCATATGCCGAGCTAAGCTCTGATGCCACTAGCATTGCAAGCTCAATGATTGTGCCTATACTTGGCTTCCTTGGTATTTTAATAGCACTAACATTCTTTGTGCTTAGAACAATGCTTGTGCGGCCGCTGAATAAATTTATCGAAACCACAGCTAACCTCACCACTGGCGATGGCGACCTCACTCGCAGGATAGAGATTGACTCTAATGATGAGCTTGGCACACTGGCTGGAGAATTTAATACTTTTATAGAAAACACTCATGATATAATAGCACAGGTGAAAGGCTCTGCCGAAGAGGTGGCCTCAGCCAATAGTGAGCTGGCCGCCACTATGGAGCAGCTATCTAAAATATTTGAGCAGCAGACAGCTCAGGTGGATGAAGTGAGCTCCAGCATGTATTCTATACGCTGCGTGAGCGATGAAACCACGGAAACACTTAATAACACAAGGGATGTTATCACCGAGACCCATTCTAAATCAGATGCTGGCAAAGTGAACCTAAATATGGTGACAGAAAGTATACATGCTATTAAGCAGCAGACGGAATCGCTCTCTGAAACTATTAGCATGCTCGGCAGTGCCACTAACGAGATTGATGACATGCTCACAGCTATCAATGATATCGCAGGGCAAACGAACCTCCTAGCGCTGAATGCATCCATAGAAGCAGCACGCGCTGGAGAAGCTGGACACGGCTTCGCTGTGGTGGCGGATGAGGTGCGCAAACTTGCTGAGCGCACGCAGAACTCGACCACGCAGATAGCTGAAATCATAGTGCGAGTGAAAGCAATACCACAGAACGCCTCAAAAGAAGTGAAGGAAACGCTAGAAAGCGTATCAGAAGGCGTAACCCGCACAGGCAGCACTGGCGACTTCTTTGAGCAAATCATAGCGCTGATCTGCAAGATCAACGATACCTCCGAGCAAACAGTGCAAAAGCTCGCCGACCAATGCGATATGATAGCTAAGAATAGCGACGCTGTGAAAGATGTGGCCGTAGGTATTGACGAAAGCAACAAAGCTGTAGCAGAAGTGACCCAGACTGTGCACCATATGCAGGAGATGACAGAAGGGCTCAAGATGCTTGTATCACGCTTTCAGGTGTAGTAAAATTTGTCTGACGTAGGGGAGACCGACTCGGTCTCCCGCTTACATCCAAGGGGGACGTTATGCCAATTCCTAATAAAATATGCCTTTGTTCTTCGTCATTGCGAGGCTCTGCGAAGCAATCTAGGATTCAGGATTATATGGCTTCGCAATGACGGAATTATGGAAACTTTAATTTAGAATTGGAATTACAAGTTACAATATTTCCCCACTGGATGCTTTAGCTCACACGCGCCATCGTTTCTGCCAATTCATTTGCATAGCCGCTATTACCGTTGCGCGCATCAAATTTATCACCTATCTCCGCAGCTGCTGCATAGTGATAATCTTGCAGGGCTTTTAGCGAATATACACCGCTTGTGTCATAGAGTGGATGCCCCTTTGCCAGTTGAAAGCTGGTATCTTCTTTGCCTATCTTGATAAGCTGAGCAAACATAGCTGCCACTGAGGCATGAAATGAGCGCTTGCGCAGGCCAGTGGTGTATGGGTTATATGGCCATGTGGCAAATTTTGGATAGCGCTCCAGCGCCTTCTTTGGCGCAGTGAAGGCATAATACAGCAAGAAATCGCCAATAAGCCCAAGAAATTCTTCATTTTTATATAACAGCCTGTAGGCTTTCTTTTCTATCGCAGCTGCCTCTTCAAGCTCGCCAGCAAAGTAAGTTGGCAGGAGCATCTTGCCATAAGTATAATGTGGCACTTCCGCACAGGATAGTTTGCCTTGAAATATTGGCTCAGCAAGCTTCTTGGCCTCTTGATACCTACCCATGAAAAGCATAAATTCCACAAGCCCATCCTGCACACAGGCACGACAATCGCTCATAATATCACGCGGATATTTGCCCATCTCTATGAAGGATGCTTCGGCCAAGGCTTTATCATGAATGGCTATGCCACGATTCATGCGCACATAGTGGTAGCAGTTTTCATTATAGCCACATTCTTGCAATTTCTGCTTAAAATCAAGATCTAGCTCTTCAATCTTTTGCATAGAGATTTCGCTGAAATCTGCTGAACCAGAGTTTATCCACTTATATTCCCAAAGAATATCATCCAGCTCAAATTCGCAATCAGGGCGTTCTAAATCCGCCAGACACCACGCGAAAGCTGGCAGTGACTTCATAGCCTGCCCATTAAACACCGCATGGTGAATCAAATCCATGCGCAGGCTAAAGGAAAAATAGCGCTCTTGCAGCTGATCTGCAAGGCGGATAGCGTCTTCCACTAGGGGAATGCGTGCGCCTTGGTCTGCAATTTCGTCTATCTCATCAATAAGTTTATGTAAATCACTGCCATTTACCATTTGATATCTCCAAATTTTATTCTTAGTCGAGAATATCCTTATTAGGGCTGTCACGCAACAAGTTCTTTTAGCAAGTTCTTTTAGCAGGTCATTCTGTTCTCAGTAGAAAATATTTCCATTTCGTCATTGCGAGGCTCTGCGAAGCAATCCAGACCTCAGGATAGCTGTCGGCCAAAGGCCGTCATAATCATGAAGCCTAGATTGCCACGTCGAAGACTCCTCGCAACGACGTAATAACGTTAAATGCCACAAGGACAGCGTTTCCATAGCTTTGATCAAACACAACACTTGAGCTTTTGTGAAGCTTGTGGCAAAATGGTCGATGAAGTTTTATAGAAGCATTTCAATTTGCGTATTGTTAATTATGTTAGCCGCTTGTGCGGCCAAGGAGCAGGCTGTGTTTGATGAAGCTGGGTGGCGCGCCAAGGTTGAGGCTGCTGATGGTGCTATGTTTTATGCTAAACATGTGGATGAAGATGGAAATTTCTTTAACCCTTGGCTAGCGCAAGATAATCGGGAGTGGAGCTTTGGACGTGCGCTATCATATTGGTGGAGCAAGGATGACATAGCCAAGAGCCTTGTATTTCCTGCTGAGAAGTATGCCAATGTGGAGAATAGCTATGATTACCTGAGCGATGCGTCAAATAGCTCAATATCCTTCATTGGGCATGCTTCGCTTGCCATAAAGCTAGATGGGACAACAATCCTGACAGATCCATTCTTCTCTTCACGTGCCTTTATTGTGGGAAAGGAGCTAAAGCTCGCTTTCGACTATGATAAGCTGCCTGCGCGGCCTGTGGTGCTGATAAGCCATAGCCATTATGATCATCTAGATAAAGCCAGCGTCAAAGAGCTTGCCAAGCGCGGCGCAAGATTCATTGTGCCGCTCAAGCTTGGCGAATATATTGCTAGCTTGGGCGCAACAGAGGTGCACGAGCTTGATTGGTGGAATTCTATAGAGCTTGATGGCATACTATACACGCTAGTACCTGCTCAGCATTGGTCACGCCGTATGTTTCAGGCTGCTGGCAGCACTCTCTGGGGCGGCTTTGTGATAGAAGGCAGCCGCACAATATATTTTGCAGGTGACACAGGCTATTTCAAAGGCTATAGAGAGATAGCAAAGCATTTTGCCATCGACTACGCGCTCTTGCCTGTCGGAGCGTATATCCCGCGCGAAATGATGTATTATAACCACCAAAATGTGAATGAATTTTTCATGGCGGTGGATGACCTAGGCGCTAAAATCGCAATACCAATACACCTAGGCATAATACAACTAGGCGCAGAACCAGTGCTATACCCACTATACGAGGTGGATGAGTATATGAAGGCAAAGCCAGAATATAAAGATAGGGTGCGAATGATGAGAGTTGGGGAGTTTATATTAATGGGGATAGAGAAAGATGTTGATCGCTATCAACGCAGAAGTAAAAAAGTCGTACAACTGGGTTGATGACGAAATGGGAATATTTTTATTGAGAACAGACCGACCCTGTAGAATATGTAGAATACGCTTGAGCAAATTATTTTTTGCTGTTATATTGGTATCTTCTCTCGAATAGAAAGAGGAAAAGTTAATGAAATATCTGGTTTTATCGCTATTTGTAATAGTCACCCTTGCTGCCTGTAACACAGATAAGCCAGCAAATACTGTGACAAGCGAAGTTGCTGACAATGCCACTATCGAAGCTGTCGCACCTGCAGGTGAGGTCACTCGCTACACCTTTGCAGATGGCATAGTGGATAAAGAGCCTGTGTGGACAGCTGTTGGCGGAGAATCGATCATCTTTTTTACTGAGCTTGCAGGTCTTTCCGGGCAGACAGCGCACCATATCTGGCAGAAGAATGGCGAAAATGTCTATAATTATGAAACTGCTGTTGGCGGCGATCGTTGGCGAACGTATTCTAGCATGAAGCTAGCGCATTTTAAAGCTGGTGATGTGCTGCAAGTATCAGTGACTGATGGAGAAGGCACTGTGCTAGCACAATCGAGCATTGCTATAGCGGCAGAGCCAGAGCCAGAGATGGCTGTGGAGGCTGAGCACGCTATATATGATGCTGATGAGGATTTGTATGATATCAGCTGCGAGCAATGTGTGCTGCTGCTTGTGCCAGAAGAGGCTCAGTATTTGTCGAATTATTCCGAGGCTGATCAGGCGCTTGTCGCGGCTGGCGCAGAGTGGTATAATACCAACGCGCTTAAATATATAGAAGCGAGGGATATCAAGCTAATATATGTAGAGGGCGGCTTCTCGCAGAAGCGTATCCGCTTTAATGGCGGTGATATTTATGAATATGATATAGAAAGCACAGGCTCATATATAGATTGGTGGCGCTTTGTGTTATATAAAGAAGGCTTTGAGCCTACAAACTGCTCACCAATTGATTTAGAAGGTGAGTATGAGCTATTTTTTAATGGAGCAGGCTAATGAAAAAGATTCTAATCCTTTGTTTGCTGGCGCTTTGCTTTATGCTGCCAGCTTGCGGCGATGAAGACGAGCTACTAGATGGGGAAGATGGAGTTGGCGGCACGGATGATGGCGTCAGCTTGGTGATAGAGAGCGTAAATGTATAGAATTATATGAGAGGATTATTATGAATAAACTGAAACTTGAGCTTGTTTCGCCAGAGCGTATGCTTGTGAGCGAGGAAGTGGACGAAATCTATGTGCCTGGCTCAGAGGGTGACATGGGTATTTTGCCTGATCACGCGGCTCTGCTGACATCGCTACGGGCTGGTGAGTTTCGCTATCGTATTGGCAATGAGACAGAGTATGTGGCGGTGGATGGCGGCTTTCTGGAAGTGAAAGATAATAAAGTGGTGGTGCTGGCTGATGGCGCAGAGCTTGGCAGAGAGATAAATCTTGAAGAAGCACTCAGGCGCAAGCTAGAGGCAGAAACCGAGCTGGAAGCCGCTAGACATAAAGAAAGCGTGGAACAAGCCGCTATAGAAGCTGAGCTGGTGCGCAGCATCCTAAGGATCAGTGTCGCAGATCACTATAAATAAACCTATTTGAACGTTGCACCCGTAGGGGTGAGCGA
>JAITWL010000376.1 GCA_031285285.1 Deferribacteraceae bacterium
ATAGGCCATAAGCAGCTTCTCAGCGTATTCTCGGATAGCCTTCTTCTTAGAATCCACTAATGGGGCTATCTTTGCTTGTAGCTCAGGCTTGGCTTTTAGTATATTAAAGGCCACATTTGCGACTTTCTTCGATTTATCAGACAAAAGCTCAATTATGAAATCATCATCAAAATCTGCTGGTAGGCAAAATGCCATATAGGCACGATTTTCAGCATCAGTATCGACATCTAAAAGCTCTTTTTTATAGAATTCTGGATTACGCCTCGCAAGAGCCGTCATCACATAGTCCCAGTCATGCGCCATAGGAGAGTTAACAGACAAGCGCCTTATCAGCGATTCGTTATCCAGTTGGTTGAGCACTGCATCTAGCTGCTCACGATCAGTGAAATTGCTAAATATGCCACGCAAGCCACCGTTCCCCATCATCACCTGCTGATATGCCACGTCAATAACATTGCTATAGTTAGTAGCTAGCATCCTTCTGTTTTCTAATATTTCCTTGACATATTGTATAGCTACAGCTGAGCGCGCAAGAAGCCTACCCACAAACAAGTAGCTTTCAGCTCGCAATAACGTATCCTTTTTAAGCGATTCTTCAATTTTAGCAACATATTCGGGCTGCTCTAATTTGTCATCGCTATAATTTTTATACAATTCCCGAAAGTCTGCATAAAAATCTATATCACTGAAGCCCATTTAATACCTCGCATTTCATTGCTTCATTACAAGTCTACTTACGATATAGCTCAGGCGTCACATATCTATCAACATCCACATCGTGGCATTGTGCCCCAACCCACTTATCATCAGGGCATTCACTTACCCAGAGCGTATATTCTAATTGATATGCTCCTGATGGCACTGGATCAGAAGCAAAGGTGCCTAGTCCCTCAAAATTCCAGTCACCATACTCATCATAACAATTTTTAAACGCCTCATATGGCCACACGCCCTTATCTATGTCTCTGGCAATATTTGTGCACTCACCACTGCAAGAGCGGCTGATGCCAAGCATTCCTGCGCGTGTGTCTTCATAGCCAACATCATCATAGTTCCATTCTATTGTCACACAACGAGAGTCGGCATTATATGAGCCATACACGCCATACTGAGCCTTTTTGCTAGATTCACCATCTCCACAGGATATCAAGCCTAATATTAGCAAAAGCAATAATTTCTTCATTACTTTTTCTTAGCTCTTGCCGCCGTTTTTTTCTCAGCTGGCTTTTCCTCAGCCGTTTCTTCTGTTGCAGTCTCTTCTACAGGTGCAGGCGCTGCCGCTGGCTGACTATCTTTCGCAGGCGCTTGTTTTGGAGTAGCATCCACAGATATATTCAGCTTAGCGCGATTCTTCTGCTCCTAGTCTTTCATCATATTTGGATCTTTTTCTAGCATTGTGCGCACATTTGCCTCGCCTTGGCCGAGCTTTGTCTCGCCCATGCTAAACCATGAGCCTGATTTCTGTATGATATCCGCATCTATAGCCATATTTAGCACGATGCCTTCTTTGGAAATGCCTTTGCCAAAGAGTATGTCGAATTCCGCAGTGCGGAATGGGGGCGCGACCTTGTTTTTCACAACCTTTGTCACCACATGGTTGCCGATAACGTCTTCTTTCTCTTTCACAGCTGATACACGCTTCACATCGAGGCGCACAGAGGCATAAAATTTGAGCGCGTTACCACCAGTGGTGGTTTCAGGGCTTCCATACACTATGCCGATTTTTTGGCGTGTTTGGTTGATGAACACAAGGCAGGTCTTAGATTTGCTGACTATACCAGTCAACTTACGAAGCGCTTGGCTCATAAGCCTTGCCTGCAAGCCCATATGAGAATCACCCATATCGCCTTCGATCTCCGCCTTTGGTGTCAATGCTGCAACAGAATCGACCACTATCAAATCTACAGCGCTGCTGCTCACAAGCGCTTCCGCTATATCAAGCGCCATCTCCCCTGTGTCTGGCTGTGATACGAGCAAATTGTCCGTATCCACTCCGATAGCCGCAGCATAGACAGGGTCTAGCGCATGCTCAGCATCAATAAAAGCTGCCATGCCGCCCATCTTCTGCACTTCGGAGATGAGATGCAGCGTAAGCGTAGTCTTTCCCGAAGCTTCACTGCCATAAATCTCTACTATACGCCCACGGGGCACACCGCCCACACCAAGCGCTATGTCCAGATTAAGCGCCCCAGTAGGGATGACGGGAGTCTTATCTGCTGGCTTGTCGCCAAGGCGCATCACAGCACCCTTGCCATGATCCTTGTCAATCTTGCTCATGGCCATTTCTAGCGCTTTTTTCTTCTCGCTATCCATCTATTTATTCTCCTAATTTTTTCGTTTCACTCAAAAATCGTCGAGGATCGGCGGCTTTATCCTCGGCTGGCAAAAGCCAGCTCTGCGGTACGCCGCCTCCGCAATTCAGTCGCTTCGCTCGTCTTGCGACAACCCCAAACCCCATCTTGGGGCTTTAAGGATGTAATCCACCATGTTATCCGCTTCGCGGCCACATCTATTAGCTCAATCGCTTTGCTGCGCTCGCTAACAATCTATTATTCTCAGTCTTCGACCTTCGAGGATCGGCGGCTTTATCCTTGCGTCGGCAAAGCCTAGCTGCGGTACGCCGCCTCCGCAATCGTAGGGGTCGGGTTGGCCGACCCGATAAATAATCGGGCGGGCGAACCCCGCCCCTACAGCTCGTCTTGCGAAAACCGAGCGCGTATTAGAAAATGCTTCCTTGATACGCGAGGTTTCGTGAAACACAACCCCAAGCCCCTTCTAGGGGCTTTTTGGTCACCAAGGAATGATGTTTTTCCTCATTGTTGGCTATCGTACCTGAATTTACGGAAATTTACAAATTCTTTTTTGCATCAGGCGAAATTAAGTTTTTACGCTTGTAAATCGCTATTAAATCATATATTGTTGCACAAAATGAAGCATACATGAAAGAGGATAGAATGAAATCATTGGATGAATTGCTAAAAGGGCCATCTAGCTGGCCGATAATAGAAGAGATCATGAGCCGCGCCACCAACAGCTTTGAGCTGCTACCAAAAACTGCCGAAGCTGCAGATCTCGCATTGATGGGCTTGCAGCAATCGGTCAAGTCGCTGATGGGTGCTATCACTTATGAAACGGGCGGCATCATGATAGATGGCGGCTGGCTGCGCATACTTGGCTCTGGACATGAGCGGCTGACTCGCAATATCACCAATTGGAATCTTGGTCGCAGCCATGAGACGGCCGAAGATACCCCTGGTTTTCTAATGGTGGCTGATGATGCTATGGGCGGCATATTCGCCGTGAATGGCACAGAGCTTGGCGATGATACAGGCTCAATGTATTATCTGGCGCCAGATACAGCTGAATGGGAGCCTATGGAGGTCAGCTATCACGAGTTCCTAGAATTCTGTTTTGTCGGTCAGGTGGATAAATTCTATGAGAATCTGCGCTGGGATGGCTGGCAAGAGGCGGTAGCATTGCTTCATGGTGATCAGGCATTTATGGTGTTCCCTCCGCTATGGGCAGAAGGCCCTGATAATCTTGCTGAGCGCGAGCTGACACCTGCCCCTATGGATGAAGTCTATGATACACTGCTAGAAATCAATAATATGCTATTTGATGATAGCGAAGACGGGCATAGCTGCGGCTGTGGCGACGATGACTGTGATTGTGAAGATGGTGACAATGATGGCTGCGATTGTGGCTGTGATCACAAATAAATGCATATGCTTAAACACATAACTAACGACGCTCTACGCAAAGAGGTAGAATTTTACCTTAATATTTATGAGAGCTTTCTTGATGAGATTCGTCACACTGGCATGGAGCTGATCGCTGATGATGATTCTGCTGAGCGAACGCGGCTAGTGGCTGAGCTGCAAAGCTTAGGCGTCAAATTGCGTAATAGTGGCAAAAGCCTAATCTGGGGCAATATATCGCCATCTTGCGAACATTGCGTAACAGGCGAAGGCTCTGCCACATTCATAGTGTCACTGAAATGCAATAGAGACTGCTTTTTCTGCACTAACAAAAACCAATATGATTATGCGCATCATAATGATAGGGTGAATGATATCATCAGCGAATACAATAGCAAGGCTAAACGCTACGCAAGTATGAATTCAGCAGCCATCACAGGCGGCGAGCCGCTGCTATTCGTTGATGAATGTGTCAAATTTATTAAACACGCCAAAAAACGCAGCAAAGACGTGCAAACACGTATCTATACTAATGGCGACTTAGCCACAGAGGCGGTATTGCAGCGCCTAGCTGAGGCTGGGCTCGATGAAATACGCTTTGGCCTAAAGCCTAATGATGACGGGCAAGTGGGCGAAGCAGTCCTTAAAAATTTAAAAAATGCCGTAAAACACATTCCACGAGCTATGGTGGAGATGCCTGTTGAACCAGGCGAAAGCAAGCTTGAGCAGATGAAAGTATTGCTAGATAAGCTTGAGGCGATTGGGATTTATGGAATCAATATACTGGAGTTCCTTTTCCCTTGGGTGCATGTGAAGGAATATAAAGAAGCTGGCTTTAGGGTGACGCAGCGGCCATATAAGCTGCTATATGACTATGATTACGCTGGTGGAGTATCTGTAGCAGGCAGCGAACTCAACTGCCTCAAGCTTTTGCAGCATGCAGCCCAGAATAATTTCAAGATGGGCGTGCATTATTGCTCGCTTGAGAATAAACTTACAGCGCAGGTATGGCATCACAATAGTAGATTCAAGAAAACCCCGCTGGAATACTTCTCTCCAAATGACTTCTTTGTGAAAACCGCCAAGGCCTATGGTGAGGACGCGAACATTGTCAAAGAACGGCTTGATGAGCACAAAGTGGCACATTACACCTATAATAAATCGGCAGAGTTTATCGAATTTGCAGTGACGGATATACCGCTCCTAAAAGGACTAAATAAAGAAATTGGCATCAGCACTATGATACTCGACTATGACGAAGAGCAGACATTTATACGCGAAATCGCCGTGGTTGCTATTGATACAGAATCATTCAATTTGGCTGAGCTGTAAACCATTAAAAATGTTTATTTTTGCATAAAATTGGTTTATGCTCGGCAAGTGTGTGAATATAAAAGAGGTATTATAAATGGCTTTAAGATATTTCCCATCAGCAGTTTCAGCGGCTGATAAACTAGAACTTGAACAGGCAGCGACTATCTGCCGCGGCAACATCCTGACAATGACTACCCTTGCAGCAAGCGGCCACCCTGGCGGCTCAATGAGCTCTATAGATTTGCTCTTGGCGCTGTATAAATACGCAAATATCTCGCCAGCTAATATAAGCACTGCCGATAGAGATAAAGTGCTTGTATCCATTGGCCATATCTCGCCAGCAGTGTATTCTTGCCTTGCGAACTATGGCTTTATTATTGAGGAAATAGCTGTTTCGACATTTCGCCTAGCTGGAAGTCTATTTGAAGGGCATATTGAGCGCGGCATATCAGGTGTGGAATGGACCACTGGCAACCTTGGTCAAGGCTTATCTGCTGCCTGCGGAATGGCTCTAGCAGCTAAAATCAAAGGTGAAGATAGCTTTGTTTATGTGCTGATGGGTGACGGCGAGCAACAG
>JAITWL010000081.1 GCA_031285285.1 Deferribacteraceae bacterium
GTTTCGTGACAAGTCTATTGCGAGGCTCATGCGTTGCCAATCCAGCGTTTCTAATAATTGTCGGCCAGAGGCCACATAATCCTGAATCCTAGATTGCTTCGCAGAGCCTCGCAATGACGTGGATACATTTATTATATAATATAGAGGTCAACCCGCTTCTACAAGCTTGATACAGCCTAGATTAGTGCATAGGGGTCGCTCTCCCCCACAAGTGCAACCGTCTCTGTCGTCAGCTTCACCTGCTTCCCTGCCAACAGCAATTCGCTATAGCGTATGCCAGAGTAAAGAGGGATGTCATAGAGCAGGGCGAACTCCGTGACATAAGAGAATATTGGTGCGATATCTGTGATTAGCGCTGCTGGGCGGCCAATTTTGGCTAGCATAGGCAGCGAAAACGCTCGTGCACAGCAGATTTGGCCAGTCATATCACCGTTATAGGCTTTTGCTTCGCCTTCCAGCTCAGTTGCATTATAAGTGCTACACGGATAAAATAGCTGTGCCTCAAATTTTGCTAGCTGCTCTTCGATGATCCGTGGCACATGCCGTATATCGCCAACATACATTTCATATGGCATTGGCTGCGCGGCTATGCGGCTTTGGTAGCTTTGGCGATATTCCAAAATCTGCCGTAGGCCAGCATAATAGGTGTCATGCACCAAGCGGCGCAGCTCCTTCTTATCCACCATAAAGACTTCATCTAGGCTTTCAACGCGGCCTTTATCCTTGAGGTAGCTCGCATTCTCCATGATAAAGCCGCGCGACTTTTTATGATATTCGCCAGCTAGTGCTGTCACAGTGTCTCGAGTATCTAGCACTTGCTGAGCCGCAGCCAGCATGGATAATATCTTCTTCTTATTGCGAAGGCGCGTGAAGGCGGGCAGGCTTGCGATCAGCTCATCTGTGGATAGTGGCTTGCCAGCAGGCTTGATAGAGACTTTGTGGCTCTCCAAGACTGGGTCAAAAAATAGTGGTAGATCGAGGCTTGCCCCAGTGAAAAATGGCGAGTTTGCCCGCGTCTTATATATCCAGCGGAGGATATCCGCCTTGTCGCAGCCAGTGAGCCTCGCCAGATATAGCCATTGTTCTTGAAAGATAAAATAAAGCATCATTTGCAGCATCGTAAGATGGATGACAGGCTCAGTATAATTTTCCTCAAGGAAGCTATAGCCGCCAGCAGACTCTATCTGCTGCTTGAGAGTGTCTACAAAGCCTAGCACTTCCTCCATAGGGATAAACTCAATGCTGAAAAGCTCAGGTGTAACAGGCTTATCTTTATCAAAAATCTTTTGCCACGGCATGAAAGAAGCTGCAAACGCCTTACGATCTGTCTTAGCCTCTTTCATGGCTGATAATACGCCTGATATATTCATATAAGCGCGACCTGATAGCACTTGCTGCGATGGTGATTGCACTTTAGCTTCAAACGCAAGGAAATACGGATGCAAGATGTCAGGATACTGCTTCAATAGCGCAGCACCCATAAAAGATAGGCATTCAGGCAGCACTGTGTTGAAAAGTGAACGTGACATAAGGCTATCAACGGCTGCAGAGCCATTATAATCATACTCGGCCGCCATTAATGGGCGTGGAATCTGCGGATCGATATTTAATATATGGTCAATATTGATAGCTGTTGCTTTTGCAATATATATGGCGCCATCAGGAGTGACAGCCGCCCATAATGATAATGGTGATTTGGCGATACCTTCGGCCTGTAAGGCAGCCTTTGATAGCTCTATTAATATACTTTCGCTTAGCGGCATGGCTGCTTTAAGATAACGTACGCCATCGCCATAGCAGGATTTCAGCAGCAGGCACTCACTAGACTCACAAAATAGATGGAAAAAGCCAGCATTGCCCCTATAATGCGGCAGGATATGGCAGACTAGCGTGCCTTCTGGCAAATCAGAAGGTGTAGATTCGCCATCTATTAATAGGTCAATAAGTTCTGTGTTTGTGGCAGGTGCGAGAATCTGCATACCTGCTGCTTTTAATTGATCTAGCATATGGGCATGATATAGCAATCCAGCAAGCTAATCAAGAGGTTTTAGGCTAATGAGGCTAATGTGTTTATGCTTGTGCTTTGTCGGTTTTGTGTTATAAATGGAGTAAAGGATAACTCTCATATGAAATCCCCATATATCATTTCAGTCGGCAATCTTGCCATGGGCGGCACAGGCAAGACGCCATTTGCCATTTTTCTAGCCAACCTATTCATGGCTGAGCAGCGCAAGACAGCTATCCTATCGCGTGGCTACAAGGGTGCTATCGGCCTTGATACGCATGTTATCAGCGATGGCAAGACATTGTTTCATCATCCACCTCAGGCTGCTGATGAGCCTTATATGATGGCGCTGGCTGTGCCAGGCGTTATTGTGATCACTGGCAAAAATCGCACGGCTTCATTTGACCTTGCCATGAGGGATTATGCGCCAGAGGTATTTATTCTTGATGATGCCTTTCAACATAGGAAGATGCGCCGCGATGTCAATATAGTGTTACTAGATTACAAAAGGCCACTATCCACGGGCTTTCCCTTTCCTTTTGGCTATCTGCGTGAGTTCCCCTCTGCGCTTTCGCGGGCGGATATCATCATCTTCACCCGCGCCACAGGCACAGAATCGCCAGCAAATGTCGCCAAATATTGCAAAGGCAAGTCGGTCTATTTTTCAGAATTTGTCTACAGCCATTTTATATACAATAACCAAGAGCTGCCAGCCGAGGATCTACGTGGCAAAGAGGTATGGCTGATGAGCGGCATAGCGCATAATGATAAGTTTCATGAGCAGATGCTTGGCTACTCTGTGAAAATAAGCGGCCACAGCCGCTTTAATGATCATCATAAATATACAATCGACACGCTAGAATCCGTGATAGCCGCTGCTGACAAAGCTGGCGCGGCCATGATCATCACCACACAAAAAGATTTTGTGAAGATCCCCATAGGCTATCGCGCACGCTTTGCCTATCCTGTGCAGGCTGTCAACATGCTCAATCAAGGCTTTGTGGAGGAGATCTTAGAAAGGGTATTTATTTAAACACATGTCAATCTAGATTAACGAGCCTTCTTTTAGAAGTTCTTTCCTTCAACTATTTTTCTCTACGTAGCACACGAAAGCCAATATTATACCAATGTGAAGGTGCCCCATCAGGGTCATAAGTTGGGGTGCTACTGCGGCAAACATTGCAGTTATAGCGACCTCTATATTCTGCTATAGTTATGCTATGATACCAATCCCCTCCACGCAAATTGAGGGTATCG
>JAITWL010000101.1 GCA_031285285.1 Deferribacteraceae bacterium
ACTCATCAATTGCAACAGACTAATAGCGAGCTGAATGAAGCACTTAGCCAGATTGATACTATTTATCGAAATGTTGATTCTGCACTTATACTTTTTGACAAAGATTTGACCATCCTAAAAATCAACGAGCATGCTAAGAGCCTGATGAATGCCGATGAGAAATTTCAGGCTGCTGTGTTGAAGCTCACTACAGATTTTATGATGGTCACTTTCTCAGAGCAGACACAGTCTTTCATCTTTGAAAACACCAAAGATGATGCCAGACAATACACAGCCACCATTAGTAAAATATATGATAGCAATAGTGAGCTGGAGAATATACTGCTGGTGATCGATGATAACACACATCTGATGAATATGCAGCGTGTGACGCTCTGGAAAGAGGTGGCATCAAGGCTTGCTCACGAGATCAAAAATCCGCTTACGCCTATCAAGCTGACAGCTGAGCGTGTGAAGCGACGCAGCAAAGATGCTGGTGATGCTGATTTGCAAGAGCTTATTGCAAAAAGCATGGATATGATAGTGACCGAATCTGATGAGCTTTTAACATTAGTGGAAGAATTTAGCATATACGCTCGTATGCCAAGCCTGATAAGGGATGATATGAATCTGCTCGCCATAGCTGAGGAAGTGGTAGCCTTGCAGAAGCGCTTGAATACAGAAGTGGCCATGAATGTGGATATAGCTGAGGATATAGTGTTAAAGGGCGATAAACACCAGCTCAAGCGAGTGTTTGTAAATTTGATACAGAATTCAATACAAGCTATGGAAGGCCGCGAAGGTAGCAAAATAGATATACGCGCGGTAATGACGGCTGGAAAAGTCGAAATCACAGTGGAAGATAATGGCAGTGGCATCAAAGATGAAGATATAGAGAAGGTATTCGTGCCTTACTTTAGTAAAAAGCCATCTGGCACAGGCCTTGGCCTAGCCATAATCAAGAAAATCATCGAAGAGCATGGGGGCACAATCACTGTGAAGAGCAGAGTAGATGAGTTTACGCAATTTTATATTACATTGCCAATGTTACGATAGCCTTATTCGTGTTATTCCATTTCCTAATGAAATGCCTTTATTCTTCGTCATTGCGAGGCTCTGCGAAGCAATCTAGGATTCAGGATTATGTGGCCTCTGACAATTATTAGGAACGCTGGATTGGCAACGCATGAGCCTCGCAAATTACATAGCCTAATGTTCTAAAAAACACATGATCTCATTTTTTCCTTGATTTTTCAAAAAAAACGATAGGTAAAAACTGTTCAACGTGTTTTTTTAGTCTTATCAATTCTTTTTACAGAAATACAAAGTTCAAAATACACTTTATCGACAGTCTGTGGGTCACATAAGTAAGCCCCTCATAATCAAAACAACTTCCTATGATTAAATACATAAATCTGCACAGGTGTGCCCACTGGCAGTTCGCCTGTTTGCTCATCATTTAGGCGCATGAAGGCGTGGCATTGTGTCATGGAGTCAATAAGGTTTGAATCCTGCGATTTGAATGGGAAAGTGTGGATCACGCCATCTTTCACCTCTAGCTTTACTCTGTCAAATTGTATGCGGCCTGCTTTCTTCTGCACAGCCTCGCCAAGTACTGCTGATAGTGGCTTATGGGCGTAGTCCTCTCCTTGCATCTTTTTGGCAGCGGGGATCACATAATAATATGCGCAAAACATGCAACTGACAGGGTTTCCAGGCAGACCGAAGATTGGCACGCTTTTATTATGGTTGGCAAAGTCGATATAGCCAAAGGCTATAGGCTTGCCAGGCTTTTGATTGACCTTGTGAAATTTCCAGCTTATACCAGCCCTGGCTGAGATGCTTGCCATATAGTCGAAATCACCCGTGGATATGCCTCCTGAGACCACCACCATGTCGAAATTACACATAGATAGCAGCATATCAAGAAGCGGCGCCTCCTCATCGGGCACAACGCCCATATAGCTGCATTCTGCGCCAGCTTCTTGCAGCATGCCTATGATGGCAGGCGCATTGGCATCAAGCATGCGCTCTGTATCATCGTAATCACAGGGCGATACAATCTCTGAGCCTGTGGAGATAACGGCTACTCGCGGTTTTCGGTACACTTGCAGATAGAGCGCGCCCACAGAGACAAAGCGGCTCATCATATATGGAGTCATGCGCTCGCCCATGTAGTCTACCAGTGTGCCTTTTGCGATATCGCTCTGTGCAGGGCGAATATTCGCACCAAAATTAATCTTGCGGGCTGTCGCGCTACGCGCTTCATTAATCTGCACCGTCTCACGGCCATTATCAGTGAGCTCATGCTCCACCACAGTGTCTGCACCCTGTGGCACAAAAGAGCCTGTCATCAATCGATAGCATTCGCCCTTGCCAATGCTGTATGGATTATTGTCGCCAGCCGCGATCACGCCCTTCACCTTGAGCTTGGCAGGTAGACTACCCAAATCAGCATGCTGTACAGCATAGCCATCCATAGCGGAGCTGTCACGCTGCGGTATATCGCGCTTTGAATAAGTCTTCTCCGCAATCACGCGCCCTAGCGCTTCAAATATTGATACAGTCTCTTTGCCAATAGTCGAAATGTCTTCTAGCACTAGCTCTAGTGCTTTATCTGGATTTAATAGCATTTTTTCACCTTGTCAATTATACAGCCGTTCTAGCTTCTTGATATAATAGCCTGTATGTAAGATAATAGCCAACTGTTTTTATTGGTGCGACTTACTGCCACATATTTACCAAACTTTGGTGATAAAAATTAAGGTATAGCAAGCATTTATAGCTACTACAAGAAAATCTGGATATTGTGACAATCAGGGCTAGACAAAGTTGGCTATAATAGGTAAAATCATTATAGAATCATTTAGTATGGGGTAATT
The DNA here is from genome assembly GCA_031285285.1 of Deferribacteraceae bacterium. Classification (GTDB taxonomy): domain Bacteria; phylum Chrysiogenota; class Deferribacteres; order Deferribacterales; family JAISNW01; genus JAITWL01. The sequence continues at coordinate 2,862 of JAITWL010000101.1, forward strand.
ATGCGTAAACTTGTGCTATTATTTATTGCTTTTCTTGCAGTGGGTTGTGCTGGTGCTCCAGACCCCACCACACTTGATGTGTTGCCGCTTGATAGCGATGTTGTGGAGCGGCAGCAGAGCTGTGAACACTTCTATACAACCAGCTCTCAGATCGTTGCTGTCACAACATTTGCCAATAACAGCAGTTATCAAAATGGTGACTACAAGTCATCTTCGTCTGTTGCTAGCACTTCCATCTCGCCTGGTCAGGTGATTGGCTTTGCCGCATCTAGCGTAATGGAAAGATATATCGCTCCTCAGCTTGGTGAGTATGCTCAAAGCACGCTAGAGACGGTGCTTGTGAATATGGGTGGCCCCAAGGTTGTCACTCGCTCACAGATGGAAGCGGTTTTGAAGGAGCAGCAGTTTCAGATGACGCTTGCTGATCCTAGCACTATTGTCGATTTCGGTATGTTAATGGGCGCGCAATATATTGTCACAGGCTCTGTGGATAATATAATGGTGGAATACACTGCGCCTGTAAACGACAGGGTCAGCACAGATAGTACTCTTGGGCTGATTATGGGGCTTGGGTCTAAGCTATATAATGTTGCAGCCTCTGGCTGGGATGTGTCCACACGCTTCACAGTGAGCATCATAGATGTGTCCACTGGTGAGATATTGGGCACTCGTGCGAATGAAGGCTCTGCCAATGTGGGCGATGCGGCTACGCTATCTATGGATCAGGTGATAGCAGGTGCTAAGAAGGCTATGGCCGAAGATATGGAAGATATGATGGACTTCTTGAATGATCAATTCGAGACACGCGTCTATATCAATGAGCTACGCGGCGGCAAGCAGATGGTGCGCCTCAGTGCAGGCAGCGCACAAGGGCTGAAGCCAGGCGACGAATTCACAGTGGTGAATACTGTTAACCAGCTAGACTTTTTGAGCAACTCTAATTCTTGTGTGCTTAGCCCAACTGATATCACGCTGACTGTGACTGAATACATGACACAAGATAGCGCTTGGGCGCTGGTAGACACTAGCAACGCCAGAAAGCTGGAGCAGGTGAAGATCGGCAGCATCGCAAGACGTAGCAGTGTGAAGAGGTGAT
>JAITWL010000117.1 GCA_031285285.1 Deferribacteraceae bacterium
CTCATTGATAGTGTTACTTGACCTGCCATGATCATAGCAAATTTTGCAAGCAATGTCTGCATTTTTTCTCCTTCTGGCTTTTTCATGCCAAAAAACTCTAAAAAATTTGTGGTGCATAATAGATTTAGCCATGCTAAAGTGTCAGCATGATAGATCGCATCAGCCGCACCGACTACGCGCTGCCGATGTATCGGCAGACATTCAGCAATGAGCTAGAGACCCACCGCATCTATGAGGAGCGCAACCCTTCCGCTACGTTTTCAAACGGACGCGTCATCGGCTCGCCTCAATACCCACAGACGGCGCTTGATTACTCGCTCACGCATGCTGTGGAAGGCACAGATCGCATCCACTATATGTACAATAATCTGGGTGAGGAATATAAATCGAACACTGTCGACCCCACAGGCACGCCATATGCGGGGAATAACATCAATATACTGGTATAGGAGTTTCCATAAATGAAAAAGCTCACCCTGCTTCTCGTGCTTGTATTATGCTTAACCGCAAATGCACAGCGTTACGAAGCCTACACAATCACTATAAATGGCGTGATCACTAGCGCCACTGATAAATTTATCAAGCAAAGCCTTGATACGGCCGTAGCAGAAGGCGCGACAGCATTTGTGATCAAGCTTAATACCCCAGGTGGAGTGCTTGATTCCACGCGCTCCATCGTGCAGAGCTTGCTAGAGTCGCCTATCCCTACAGCTGTTTATGTATCCCCACAAGGCGCACAGGCAGGCTCAGCGGGCACATTCATCACACTGGCGGCGGAATATGCCGTGATGGCGGAAGGCTCGAATATCGGTGCAGCGCATCCTGTATCTATATCTGGCGATATCGAAGGCGACATGCGCGATAAGGTGACCAATGACACTGTGGCCTTCATGAAATCCATCGCAGAGAAGCGTGGACGCAATGTGGATGAGGCTATGCTCACAGTGAGCGAGTCCAAAAGCTTCACAGCATCAGAAGCGCTCAATGCTGGGCTGATAGATGGCGTTGTGAATAATGATGCGTCGCTCATGCTGATGCTAGAGACTTCGCTAGAGCTTGATGGCGAGATTGTGATGCACATAATAGAGCCAAGCACCTTGCAGGGCTTCACTTTTGCGCTGGCTAACCCTAATATACTAATGCTGCTCTTTCTTATGGGCGCGCTATTGATATTTATGGAATTCAAGATGCCTGGCACATTCTTCTTTGCTGGTGCGGGCGCTATCTGCCTATTGCTCTTTTTAGTGGGCGCAAATTTCATTCCTGTGAATGTGCTGGGGATTCTGTTGATACTCGCAGCCATCGGCCTCTTAGTAGCCGAGCTATTTGTCACCAGCTTTGGCTTATTGACAGTCGCTGGTGTGGCGGCGCTAGTGGCAGGCGTGATTCTAGCTTTTGATACAGAGCAAACTCAAGGAGTGAGCGTGTCTATATGGCTAATCGTGATACTAGTAGCGCTAATAGTCGCTGTGATCAGCTTTATTGGGCGGCTCATCCTCAAGGATCTGCGCCGCAAGCCTGCCACAGGGCTCAATAGCATGATAGGCCGCCAAGGCGAAGTGATGCAATGGCATGATGGCAAAGGGCAAATCTATGTATTTGGCGAGCTCTGGCAGGCGGTGGCTAACACACCATTAGAGAAGGGGCAGATTGTCACCGTGATTGCCGTCAATGGTATGGTGATGACTGTGAGCGCTGAGAGCATTAGTTGATGCACATTATAGCAATTTGGATTTTGATTATTCCACTGGCGCAGACGGCATAGGATTAGCCATTGATATTAGCCCGTAGTGCGCCTTTATTAAGCAATGATTTCAGCAGGCGCACTGCCATATATGGATAATAACTGCTTTGTTTATATCTGCTGTGTATTCTTGTTTAAACTCAGTGCTTGGATTTTCCACAAAGAAAGACATCTGTACCTCTCAAGGTTCTAATCATTCTAACACTATTCTAATCATTCTAATCATAATTGTCAAGATTGTCAGGGTCATTCCCGGTCATTCCGAATGACCGGAATGACCCTGCATACTTGCACTTTGCCGCAACAAGTGCTAAACTTATGGAATTAGGTGGCTTATGGATAATGTAACTATTGATATCAACAATAAAGCCTCTTTTTGTTTAGTAAACGAAGAGGAAAAGCTTGTTGTCATGAATGATGAGTATTATCGCGAGCTAATAAGCACAATCAAAGTACTAAAAGGTCTTGATGATGTAAAAAAAGGGAAAGTTATGCCTGCAGAAAGTTTTTTTAGTGAATTTAGATTGAAACATAAACGCTACACTATAGAAATCACTGAAACTGCTCAAAATGACTACAACAGAATATACTCGTACCTTGCACATGAGCTTTGTGTTGAATCTTCTGCAAAAAGCATTACAAGTCTTATTGAAGAAAAAATCAGTAGACTTTCTCATTTTCCGCTTTTCTATCCTTTGTGCAGTGAAGTAGGGAAGAAGGGATCCGCAAGATGGTGGTAAAGAAGTATCTAGTGTTTTATGTTGTAGATGAAACTATGAGTAAAGTCTATATCCTAAGGATTTTGCATTCATCACGAGACTATAAAAATCTCTTATAAGTCATACATCCCTGCCGCCTTAGCCAATTCGCGCCCAATCTCCGCTCGTATATCCACTGGCGCTAGCAATTCCGCCTGTGCACCAAAGCTCAGCACCCAGCTGATTAGCTCCACGCGGCTAGAGGCTGTGAAAGTCAGAATTATGCCATCTTCACAGTCTTCTATCGTTTGATCCTCGCTCCATTTGCGGCTTGCCACATAGTCTGCGGCATAGTCCACAAATTTCACGTTGGCTTTGATATTGTCTGTGCCCAATAAGCCGAAACTCGATTTATCAATGTCTGGCAATGCTTTCCAGTGACGTGGTTCAAGCTGCACATCTGTTATCTTGTGCAGCGATAGCTTTAGTGGGCTATCGTATTTTGGCTCAGCGCGCTCTGGCAGCATCACCCAGCCGTGCACATATATTGTGCCATTCAGCATCACTATATTCACAGGCGCTATGCTGCGCGTTTTAAGGCCACTACCAACATTATAGCTCACGCTGCATATGCGCTGTTCAGCAATAGCCTTCACCAGCGTATCATGTTGCGTTTGAAAGCGGCTATAATCAATACTACCCTTATTAATAGTCACACCGATATTGCTAAATTGTGCCATATCAAAGCTTTCTGCGCTGACATATTCGCCCGCTCGCAGCAGCGCTATATCCATCTCTTTTTTGAGTGAAGT
>JAITWL010000119.1 GCA_031285285.1 Deferribacteraceae bacterium
CTAGCACTGAGTTACTTATAAAGTCAAATACCTCAGGGATTCCACAGTGATTCTTATCTAACTTGTGATTTTTAATATTAAAAAGCCATGCACTAATGCTTTTTTCGATAGCTGAATGAATCTCATATAAATCTTGTGGTTGATTTGTTGTATAGAAGCTAAGATAATCACCCAATATCTCTTTTGTCTCTTTAATTTGTTTTTTATCTATACCACCTTCATAAATAAACATGCTATCTAGTGTTGCCACTAATAAATACTTAGGCGACCATTCTTTGATGATAGGATTTGCTATTCTATCTGCATCAGTAAGCTTACCCTTAACCTCTATTATCAAATTTTCACTATTATTTTCTAATAAAAAATCTGGCTTATATACCTTATTCGCAACTGATGCTCCTGGTATTTCCCATTCTCCTATGCGCATCTTTTCTTCTAAACAAGCACTGCATACATTAATTTGCAAGCCATTTCCCCAAACTACGGTTAGTGGAGCGGCTTCCTCTATAGCCTTGCACTTATCTGTTTGGACTTGGCAGACAGCTATTACAAATGCACCACTAGTTTTAATTATCATAACCAATCACCTCCAAACATAAAATATCACTGGCACAAAGATACAACTGTTGCCTATCATAATCATTTAATACAAGATAACATGATGCATGCAAACAAGCTTCTACCTCTTCTATATAATATTCAATACCCTGCATATTCCTTCTAATGCATAGCTTGTCTCTTTCAGCATGGGCTAGCTCATGGGCAAGACATGCAAGCACAGATAAGGACGCATGCGGATCTGTTGTATTTATTGCTGGAAATACATTAGCTCCTACATAAATAGTTTTATCATCAGGTTTATAACTTGTCAATGATGCAGGCTGAGAAGCTCTTGTGCAATCCAAGCGAATAAAATCATGACCTTCTTTCAGTACATCCCATACAGTTTCACAATAATCAATCTGAGCTTGAGAAAGAGCTTGTGTATTCCGTTTAGTCTTTATCAACTATTTAACCTCATATAAAAAAGAAGCACCGTCATTGTGGCGCCAGATCCGCAATGACGGGAGTTGTTACTGATTATACCAATTTATGTATCGATTTCGTTGGGCATTTCTCCATACAGGCGCCGCACATTGTGCATTTTTCTGGATCGATCACAGCTAAGAAATTTTCTACTATGATTGCACCATCTGGGCAGGCTTTCATACAAGCGCCGCAGCCGATGCAGCCTGTCTTGCATATTTTGCGGACATCTGGCCCTCTATCCTTCGATGAGCAGAGCACTACCACCTTTTTATCTTGTGGCAATAGCTGCATTAGCTTGCGTGGGCAGGCTTTCACACAAAGTCCGCAAGAAATACACTTTGACTCATCCACTATTGGCAGGCCATTTTCACCCATCTTCATAGCGCCGTAGTTACAAGCATCCACACAGCTTCCGCCGCCTAAGCAGCCAAAAGTGCAGCCTTTTCCGCCGCCTGATGTGCCTGCCATTAAGCGGCAGTCTACGATATCTGAGTATACAGCTGTGCTTGGGCAATTTTCCTTATCGCCGCAGCATATGAGTCGTGCCACTTTTTTCGCGCTGGTGCTCACTTCGATCCCCATGATTTTGCCTATCGCAGCCGCCGCATCTGCGCTAGCTACTGGGCAGCTGCTAGGGGCTGCTTTGCCTGCAGCTATTGCATCTGCCATGCCTGCACAGCCAGGAAAGCCGCACGCACCACAATTCGCTCCAGGCAGTGCTTCTAACACTGCCTCGCGCCGTGGATCACGCTCCACTGAGAATTTCTTCGCCGCTATTCCTAGGCCAACGCCAGCTGCAACGCCTAATACAAGTAGTGTAATTACTGCTATCATTTTACCAACCCCGAAAAGCCCATAAATGCCAATGCAAGTATGCCAGCTGCAATGAAGGCCGAAGGCATGCCCTGAAAGGTTTTAGGGATATTTGATCCTGCAAGGCGTTCTCTGATACCTGCAAATAGAACCAATGCAAGCCCAAAGCCAACCGCTGAGCCGATAGTGAATACCAACATATTTATAAAGTTGTAACCCTGCTGCACATTGATAAGCACAGCGCCTAAAATAGCGCAGTTAGTAGTGATTAACGGCAGGAAAATCCCAAGAGCGGCATATAGCTCGGGGCTAGTCTTCTCGATCACCATCTCCACAAATTGCACTAGGGCTGCAATGATTAAAATAAATGAAACCGTTTGCAGATAAGCAATATTAAAAGGCACTAACACAAGAGTGTTGACCAGCCAAGTGATCACCGCCGCCACCGCCATAACAAAGGCCACTGCAAAGCTCATGCCAAAGGCAGTGCTTAGCGATTTGGAAACGCCCATAAATGGGCATACACCAAGGAATCGGCTCAAGAGAAAGTTATTTACAAGAGCTGCTGATATAAAAAGTAAGATATATTCCATTGTTTACGCCCCTTTCCGATTTTGCAGCCAATTGTATCCAGCTAGCAGGAAGCCCAGCGCGATAAACGCACCTGGCGGCAACGCAAAAAGCACCAAACGTGGTACAGATTCGCCAAATATTGTGATCCCAAGTAGCGAACCGCTGCCCAGTAGCTCGCGTATAGCTGCCAGCGAGCAAAGACCCAGTGTGAAGCCGAATCCATTGCCCAAGGCATCCATAGCAGAGCTAGCAATGCTATTTTTAGAAGCAAAGCTTTCTGCGCGGCCAAGCACAATACAGTTTACCACGATCAGAGGGATGAAAAGCCCTAGCACCTTGTGCAAATCATGCAGGTAAGCATTCATAAACAAGTCGATGACTGTCACAAAGCAGGCTATGATCACGATATAGGCTGGTATGCGCACCTTTGCAGGGATGACGCTTTTGAGCGAAGATATGACCACCGATGAGCCTATGAGCACGACTGTTGTCGCAAGCCCCATGCCAAGGCCGTTAATAATAGTGGTGGTGACGGCAAGCGTCGGGCAGAGACCCAGAAGCTGTCTAAATGTAGGGTTATTGGTGATTAGTCCATCATAAAAAGCTTTCATT